>NZ_JBHZEJ010000056.1:0-55820 GCF_042756365.1 Streptomyces sp. NPDC059092 | reverse complement strand
GGGCCGGGCACCAGGCCCTCGGTTCTCGGTTCAGGCGGAGCGCCGGCGCCGGCTCCCCGCCGTCACACGATGAGCTTCAACGCCTCCAGCGCCAGATCCTTGCTCAGGGTCCCGCCGAACTTGTAGCTGCCGGGCTCGGAGCAGGCCTTCTCCTGCCACTCCTGGCTGTGGACCCGCGCGGTCACACAAACACTGCCCTCACCGACGCTGACCCCCAGCCCCCGCATGAACGCGTCTTTGTCCGGGGTGCCGATGTACAGGTCCTTCAGGTTCTCGACGCTCTTCCACGCCGGTTCCCAGTCCGTGTTCTCGATGAACCCGTTGGCGCTCACCCGTTCCGTGCCGGACACGGCGATGTTGATGCTCTCGATGGGCCGGTCCTGGCCTTCCGTACCCGAGGTGAGGCCGTCGCAGACCGGGTCCTGCCAGCCGGTGCCCCGTACGTAGGCCCGGTAGCAGATGTGCCGGCCCGGGGTCTGTTCGTTCAGCTTGGTCACGGCGACCGCCGCGGTGTTCTCCACCGGCTCGGTCTCCTCCTTCTCCTTCTCCTTCTCCTTGTCGCCGCCCGACCCCCCGGCGTCCTCCTCCGCGGGCCCGGCCGGCGGCGCCTCGGGCGTGCTGGGCGCGGGGGCGGGCGGTTCGGCCGAGGGCAGGCTCGGCGGCTTCGACGGCTCCGCGTCGGGTATCGCACGGGCCGCGACCGACGGGGCCTGCTCCCGGGCGAGGCTGCGCAGCCCGGGCTGATACGCGAACCAGAGCACGGCGAAGGTGATCGCCAGTGCGAGGAGGACGCTCGTCAGGGTGGCGAGCCACAGGGGCAGGAAGCCCCGCTGCACATAGGTCCCCTCCGTGTCGAGCTGAGCCGTTCCCGAGCGCTGGAGAGCCAGTGAGTACGGCCGTTCCTGCTTCTGGCCGAGCCAGATGATCTGCCGGGGCTTGAGCTTCGCGTCCACGAACGCGGCGCGGCCCGGCTCGATCCGCACACTGGCGGGTGCCACCTCGTAGGAGAGCGCGTCGCTGGTGTCGCTGCCGGAGAGGGAAGCGGTGAGGGGGGTGTTACCGAGGTTGTCGATGGCCAGCTTGGGCCGGCCGCGGAACCGTCCCTTCACGGTCGGCGGGACCAGTTCGGTCCGTACCTCCGTGAACGGGGTGAAGTTGATGTTGCCCTCGGCGACCGTGGTGGAGTCGGACTGCTCGGTCGGG
This sequence comes from Streptomyces sp. NPDC059092, assembly GCF_042756365.1. Classification (NCBI taxonomy): domain Bacteria; kingdom Bacillati; phylum Actinomycetota; class Actinomycetes; order Kitasatosporales; family Streptomycetaceae; genus Streptomyces; species Streptomyces sp. NPDC059092. The sequence continues at coordinate 54,617 of NZ_JBHZEJ010000056.1, read as the reverse complement.
ACGACCTGCACCCCGTACGGATGCGGCCCGGCGGTCGCGTCCGGGGTACGGGGCGGCGCGAAGGTGAGCTGAAGGGTGCCCGTGGTCCCTGGGAAGAGGCGGATGGATGAGGGTTCGACGGTGACGTACGGGGCAACATCACCGACGGGAACGAAGTGGTATTCGTCGACGACATCACCGGTGTTGCGTATGCGCAACCGCACGGTGGTCGTGTCGCCAGGGGCCACCGTGGTGGACGCGGGCTCAAGAGAAGTCCAGAGGCTCACGCGCTGACGTTAGCGGGCGCGCGGGCGCCCGTCAGGTAGCGCACGGGCGAAGTATTCTGCCCCGGCGACCAAGGACTATGCCTTCCGTTCCCTGTCGTGCTGGGGTCGACAGCACCCGTACTCGTGAGTAGCCGCGCCGGTGGGCGGCCGGCGCGCGGACGGTGAGCGGCGGTACGGGTGGGGGTGTCCGTGCGCCGGCCGACGGCTCTGGGGGAGACTGGGACCGTACGACGCCCCCGGCCCCACCCGGCCGGGAAAGCCCCCGACAGGAGCCGACCCGCATGCCCCGCCTCGCTCTCTACGCCCTCGCCGTCTGCGTCCTGACCACGGCAGCGGCCGTGGTCTCCTTCGTCCAGGGCCAGTGGCTCGGTGTCGTGTGGGTGCTGCTCGCGGGGCTCTCGTCCAACATGGCCTGGTACTACGCCCGCAAGGCGAAGGCGGACCGGGCGGCGGCCCAGCCGTAGGGCCTGACGCCGTGGTGCTGCGACGCCGTGGCCGGTGGCAGTGTGGCCGGCGGTTTGCCGTTCTGTCGTTGCCCGACGGTCCCGTCGTCGGGCGGCGCCGCTATCCGGCGGTCCCGCAGACGAATTCCTGGCGGCTCGTCCAGAAGCTGTAGAGGTTCCGGCCGCAGTACGTCTCCAGCTCCGAGACGCCCAGCGTGCGCAGCAGTGCGTCGATGCCGTTGAAGAACGCGACGTTCACCTCGGGGATGAAGAGGATGACGAAGACGGCGAGCAGCCCGAACGGCGCGAACGGCTCCACCTGGCGGCGGACCTTGTGCGACAGCCAGGGCTCGATGATCCCGTACCCGTCCAGGCCCGGCACCGGCAGGAAGTTCAGCAGCGCCGCCGTCACCTGGAGCAGGGCGAGGAAGCCGAGCGCGTAACGGAAGCCCAGGGGGACGCCGGACAAGGCGTCCAGCCAGAACGGCGCCGTGCAGACGATCGCGAACAGCACGTTCGTCAGCGGCCCTGCCGCCGAGATCAGGCTGTGCTTCCAGCGCCCCTGGATCCGGCCCCGCTCGATGAAGACCGCCCCGCCCGGCAGCCCGATCCCGCCCATGATCACGAAGATGACGGGCAGCACGATGCTCAGCAGCGCGTGCGTGTACTTGAGCGGGTTGAGCGTCAGATAGCCCTTCGCGCCGATCGAGATGTCGCCGCTGTGCAGCGCGGTGCGGGCGTGCGCGTACTCGTGCAGGCAGAGCGAGGTGATCCAGGCGCCCGTGACGAAGAGGAAGACGCCGACCCTGAGGTCCGTCGCGAAGTCCGTCCACACCGCCCAGCCGGAGACCGCCGTGACGGCGACGATGCCCAGGAAGACGGGGGAGATCCGGCGGTCGCTGTGGCGGGAAGTGACGCTGCTCATAGGTGGGGCTCCGTGTCGTAGGTGGGGCTCCCCGGGAGGACGGGCTCGGCGGGCCGGGTGCGGCAGGACCGTACGGCCGGAGGCCTCCCCGACCGTACCGCCGACCTTCCCCGAACGTCCGACACGCGGAAAACGTCTCGCCCCCGGGCACGGTTCCGGGGAGGCTGGGCGCATGGCGCTGTGGACGATCCCGTACGACGACGGGCGACAGGACGAGCCGGGGGCAGAGGCCGGGGCGAAGGCCAAGGGCAAGGGAGACGGCAACGGCAACGGTGACGGTACGTGCGCGGCCGGTCGCCCGCCGCCGACGACCCGGGCCGCCCTCCGCCCTCCGCCTCCCGGCGCCACCGGATGCGAGGCGGTCCCGCTGAGCGCCGTCCCTGACAATGGGCCCATGCGCCCGCGCTACCGCATCCTCGGCCCCACCCTCGCCCAGCACGCCGACGGCACCCCCGCCGCGCTCGGCGGGGCCCGGCTGCGCGCGCTGCTGACCGTGCTGGCGTTGCGGCCCGGCCGTACCGTCCCGGTCGGTGTGCTCGTCGCGGAGGTCTGGGACGGCGATCCGCCCGCCGACGCGGTCGGCGCGCTCCAGGCGCTGGTCGGGCGGTTGCGACGGACCCTCGGGGCCCCGGCCGTGGCCTCGGAGAACGGCGGCTACCGGCTCTGCGCCCACGAGGACGACGTGGACCTCCACCGCTTCGGCGCTCTCGCCCGCGAGGGCGCGCAGGCGCTGGAGGCGGGCGACGCGGCCAAGGCCGCCGGTCTGCTGGACGACGCGCTCGCGCTCTGGCGGGGGCCCGCGCTGGCCGACCTCCCCGACCGCACGACGGAGGCGGCCCGCTGGGAGACCCGCCGCATGGAGGCCCGCAGGATCCGGCTGACGGCCGCGCTCGCGCTGGGCCTCGCGGAGGAGGCCCTGCCCGAACTGGTCGCGCTCTGCGGTGAGTTCCCGCTCGACGAACCCCTCCAGGCGCTACGGATCCGGGCGCTGCGCGACGCGTCGCGACCGGCGGCGGCGCTGGCGGCGTACGAGGAGGTGCGCCGCGCCCTCGCGGACCGGCTGGGCACCGACCCGGGCCCGGAGCTGCGCGCCCTGCACGGGGAGCTGCTGCGCGGCGGGAGTGGTGAGGCGAGCCGCGCCGGGGACGGCCCGCCGTCCGCGAACGGTGCGTGGGTGAACGGTGTACCGGCGAACGGCGCACCGGTGCCGGGGTACGCGGCCCCGCGCGCCCCGGAGATACCCACCGGCGCCGGACTCCCTGCCGCCGCCGGCGCCCGCACCCCCGGGCCCCGGCCCGGCAGCCCCGCTCCGCCGCACGCGCCCCGGCCCGCGCGCCCGGGGAACCTCCGCGCCCGGCTGACCAGCTTCGTCGGGCGCGAGGCCGACATCGAGGCGATACGGGGCGACCTCCGCGGCGCCCGGCTCGTCACCCTGCTCGGGGCCGGCGGGGCCGGGAAGACCCGGCTCTCGCAGGAGGCCGCCGAGCTGATGACCGGGGACTGGCCCGACGGCGTCTGGCTCGCCGAGCTGGCCCCCGTGGACGATCCGACGACGGTCCCCGAGGCCGTCCTCACCGCCCTCGGCGCGCGCGGGACCGTCCTGCGCGGCGCCGGGGCCGAGGAACTGCGCGCCGCCGACCGGCACGCCGGCGACCCGCTCGTCCGGCTGACCGAGCACTGCGCGCGCCGCCGCATGCTGCTCCTGCTCGACAACTGCGAGCACGTGATCGGCGCGGCGGCCTCGCTCGCGCACGAACTCCTCGCGCACTGCCCCGGGCTGACCGTCCTGGCGACCAGCCGGGAGGCGCTGGGGGTGCCGGGAGAGGTGGTGCGTCCGGTGGAGCCGCTGCCGCCGGACCCCGCGCACCGGCTGTTCGCGGAGCGCGGGCGCGCGGCGCGGCCGGCGTTCGACCCGGCGGACGACCCGGGGGCGGTGGCGGAGATCTGCCGCCGGCTGGACGGGCTGCCGCTGGCGATCGAGCTGGCGGCGGCGCGACTGCGCATGCTGACCCCGCGCCAGATAGCCGACCGGCTCGACGACCGCTTCCGTCTGCTGACGAGCGGGAGCAGGACCGTACTCCCGCGCCAGCAGACCCTGCGCGCCGTCGTGGACTGGTCCTGGGACCTGCTGGACGCGCGGGAACGCGCTGTGCTGCGACGGCTGTCCGTCTTCGCGGGCGGCTGCGGCCTCACGGCCGCCGAGGCGGTCTGCTCCGACGGCACCGGCACGGAAGCCGGCCTCGGGGCCCGCCCGTCGGTGCCCGCCGTCGACGCCCGGGACGTCGCCGGGCTGCTCGGCTCCCTCATCGACAAGTCCCTCGTCGTCGCCGGCCCCGCGCCGGACGGCACCATGCGGTACCGGCTGCTGGAGACCGTCGCGGAGTACACCGCGGAACGCCTCGACGAGGCCGACCGGTCCTGCGACGGCGGAGCGTCCGAGGGGCCCCGTGGCGGCGAGCGCGCGGCCACCGAGCGCCGTCATCTCGTCCACTTCCGGGAACTGGCCCGTACCACCGACAACGCGCTGCGCGGCCCCGGCCAGGGCACCGCGATCCGGCTGTTCCAGCAGGAGTACGAGAACCTGCGCACCGCCCTGCGCCGCGCCGTGGCCGGCGCCGACGAGCAGGAGACGCTCTGCCTCGTACTCTCCCTCGCCTGGTTCTGGCAGATGCTGGATCTGCGTTCCGACGCCCGCCAGTGGACGGAGGCCGCGGCGGCCCTCGGGCCCGATCCGTTCGCCCCGCCCGGGGAGCCGGCCCCGCCGGTCCTGTCGCGCTGCACGGACGCGCCGCCGCCGATGTCCCCCGACCTGCTCCAGGAGGCGCGGCGCCAGGTGCGGTTGATCGAGACGGTCAGCATGGACCACGACAAGGGCGACTGGCTCTCCCCGGAACGGCTCGCCTGGCTCGGCGTGGTGTCCACCGTCTACCGGCCGGGACTCCCGCAGACCTGCCGCTTCCCCGCCAACCTGTGGTTCTTCGCGATCATGCTCACCGGGAACGCCGAGAGCCTGCCGGTGGTGCTGAACGAGACCGTGCGCGCGTGCGAGGAGTTCGGTTACGAGTGGGAGCTGGCCGGCGCGCTCCAGATGCGGGCCAACGTGCTCGCCAACCGCGCCGAATGGGCGGGCGACGCGCGCGAGGACGCCGACCGCAGCCTGGAGATCTACGACCGGTTGGGTGACCGCTGGGGCGCCGCCGAGGCCCTGTCCGCCCGGGGCGAGGCCAGGGAGAAGCGCGGCGAGTTCGCCCTCGCCGCCGAGGACTACGCGGCGGCCGTCGGCCACGCCGAGGGGCTCGGCGCGCTCAGCCAGGTGACCCTGCTGCGCTCCCGGCTGGCGGGGACGCTGTTCGAGACGGGCCAGGGCGACGAGGGCGAGCGCATCCTCCGCGAGGTGCTGCTCGACGAGCGGGACGGCGGGCAGGAGTCGATGGCCGCCGCCCGGATCTTCCTCGCGCTGCGGCTGGGCCGTACCGGACGCCGCGACGAGGCCAGAGAACACATGCGTGTGCTGCTCGGCGTGTTCCGCAACGAGTCCCTGGACACGTTCGAGGGCTTCGTACGGAGCGGCCTGGCCTGGCTGGACTGTCAGGACGGCCGGTTCGCCGAGGCGCTGGAGGGCGTGCGCGCGGCCCTGGCGACGGCGCAGACCCCGCTGTCGCTGATGATCGCGCCCGAGATGGCCGTGGGGCATCTGCTGACGGCTGCCTGGGCGGTGGGCGGACTCCCCGGCGCCGAAGGGGGCCGGGGCAGGGACGCCGCCCGGCTGCTCGGCGCGTACGAGGCACTGCTCCCCGCCGCGCACTTCCGGAACTCCCTGGAGCGGGAGCAGTTCGCCGCCGCCGAGGCCGCCATCCGGGCCGTTCTCGACGGTCCCGCGTTCGACGCGGCGCGGGCCGAGGGCGCCGGCCTCTCCCTGGAGGAGGCCGCCGCCCTCGTCTGATCCGTGCCGCACCTCAGGTCACGACTTCTTACGGAACTTGGCCACCGCCAGGGGAGCCGTCACCGCCGTGATCGCCGCCGCCCACGCCAGCGTCATCCACACGGAGTGCGCCACCGGGCCCCCGTTGATCAGGTTGCGCGCGGCGTCCGCGAGGTTGGAGAGCGGGTTGTAGTCGGTGAACGCCTGGAGCCAGCCGGGCATCGTCGACGGCGGGGCGAAGATCGACGAACCGAACTGCATCGGCATCAGGACGAGCATGGCCACCCCCTGAACGGCCTGCGCCGTCTTCATGGTGAGTCCCAGCAGGATGAAGATCCACATCAGTGAGGCGCCGAACGCCAGGGAGAGACCGATGGCGGCGCCCAGGTCGAGCACCGACGTCTTGATCTCCATCCCGAGCAGGAAGCCCATGCCGAGCAGGATCGCTATGGCGACCAGCATGCGGCCGATCTCCACGACTATCTTCGCGATCAGTACGGAGGAGCGGGCGATCGGCATCGTACGGAACCGGTCCATGACCCCCTTGCGGAAGTCGTCGTTCACCCCCGAGCCGACGGCCATGGAGATGTTCATGCCCATCATCGCCATCAGACCGGGGACCACGTAGTTCACGTAGTCCTCGCGGCTGCCGCCGAGGCTCGCTCCCACCGAGCCGCCGAAGACGTACACGAACAGCAGCGTGAAGATGATCGGCATCAGCAGGACGTCGAACATCGACTCGGGGTCCTGCTTGATCTGCAGGGCGTTGCGGCGCACCAGCGCGCCGATGTGGCGCAGATTGGCGCGCAGCCCGATCCTGCCCTCGTCCGTGCCGGCGGCCGGAACGGCCCGGGAACCGGGGCCGCCGGAGGACGCGGAGGGTGCCGGGGCGCTCTTCGTGAGCCCGGGTCCGGAAGTGGGCGGTGTGGTGGCGGTGTTGGTCGTGCTCATGCCGCGACCTCCTCGGGCGTGGTGTCGGACGGGGTCGCGGAAGAGGACTTCTGGCCGGTGATGGCCAGGAACACCTCGTCCAGGCTGGGCAGATGGGTCCCTATGTGGGCGATGGCGAAGCCGCGCTCGGCCAGCAGGCCGATGACCGCGGTCAGTTGGCCGTCGCTCAGGATCGGCACGTACAGCAGCCCCTCGTCGGAGACGGACTGCGCGCCGGCTATCCCGTCGAGGCCGCTCTCGGTGACCGCCCGCGCCATGGCGGGGAGCTGGGCCGGATCCGCCGGCCTGATCTGGAGCGTACGGCCGCCGACCTTCGCCTTCAGCTCGTCCACCCCGCCGTTGGCGATGATCCGGCCGCGGTCGATGACCGTCAGCTCGTCGGCGAGCTGCTCGGCCTCCTCCATGTACTGGGTGGTGAGCAGGACGGTGGCCCCCTCGTCGACCATCCGCCGCACCTCGTCCCAGACCTCGTTACGCGTACGGGGGTCGAGCCCCGTCGTCGGCTCGTCCAGGTAGAGCACCGACGGCCGGCCGATCATCGACGCCGCCAGGTCGAGCCGGCGCCGCATCCCGCCCGAGTACTGCATCGCGGGCTTCTTCGCCGCCTCGGTGAGCGAGAAGCGCTCCAGCAGCTCGTCGGCGCGGCGCCGGGCGTCGGACCGGGAGAGGTCGAGCAGCCGCCCGATCATGTACAGGTTCTCCCAGCCGGAGAGCTTCTCGTCGACCGAGGCGTACTGGCCGGTGAGGCCGATCCTGCGGCGCAACTGGCGCGGCTGGCGCAGCACGTCGTACCCGGCGACCATGGCCGTGCCCGCGTCGGGCTCGACCAGCGTGGAGAGGATGCGGACGAGGGTGGTCTTGCCCGCGCCGTTGGGCCCGAGCACGCCGAGCACGGTGCCCTCGCGCACATCGAGGTCGACGCCGTCGAGAGCCCGGGTGCCCTGCGGTCCGCCGTACTGCTTGACCAGCCCCCGTACCTCGACGGCGTTGCCGGCCCGGCCGCCGTTGGGGTTCTTGCCGTATTTCGTCATGTGCCCCATCAGACCAGCTGCCACCGACAACCCGCCGACAGCCTGTGGATAACTCGTCGACAACCAGGTGGCGAGCGCTCGACAGCCCGCCGACGGGGGAAGATCGGCGGGCTGTCGTCGTGCGGGCAGTGGTCTTGGGGCCGTGCTCTCGGGCGCGGGGCCAGGACCGGGTCGGTCCTGGCCGGTCTAGTGGAAGGTGTGCTCCTCCTGAGGGAACGTTCCTCCGACGACCTCTTCGGCAAACTCCTTCGCCGCGTCCCCGAGGGCCTTCCGCAGGTTCGCGTACTGCTTCGAGAAGCGCGGCATCTTCCCGCTCGTCAGTCCGGCCATGTCGGTGTAGACGAGGACCTGCGCGTCCGTCTCCGCCCCGGCGCCGATCCCGATCGTCGGGATGTGCAGGACCCGTGTGACCTCGGCGGCCAGCTCGGCCGGCACCAGCTCCAGCACGACCGCGAAGGCGCCCGCGTCCTGCACGGCCTTCGCGTCGCGCAGCAACTGCTGCGCGGCCTCCTCGCCGCGTCCCTGGACCCGGTAGCCCAGGGTGTTCACGGACTGCGGGGTGAGCCCGATGTGTCCCATCACCGGGATGCCCGACCGCACCATCAGCTCGATCTGGCCGTGCGAGCGCTCGCCGCCCTCCAGCTTGACCGCGCCGACCCCGGCGTCCTTCACCAGCCGGGTGGCGCTGCGCAGCGCCTGTACGGGGCCTTCCTGGTACGAGCCGAACGGGAGGTCGCCGACGATCAGGGCGCGCTTGGTGCCCCGTACGACGGCGGCGGAGAGCATCGTCATCTCGTCGAGGGTGACGGGCACGGTGGTCTCGTACCCGAGGTGGCAGTTGCCCATCGAGTCGCCGACGAGCATGACCGGGATACCGGCCTCGTCGAAGACGGACGCGGTCGTCGCGTCGTAGGCGGTGAGCATGGGCCACTTCTCGCCGCGTTCCTTGGAAGCGGTGATGTCGTGGACGGAGATACGGCGGGAGATCTTGCCGCCGTAGAGCGCCAGTTGAGAACTCATGGCCGAAGGCCCTTTCGTCATCTCGAGGCACCCTGACGGTGTCCCCGGACCGCCTCCATGGTGGCATCCCCGGACCCGCACGGGAAGTGCGGCCCCATGGCGGCGGCCCGGGAGGGGCGGTCCCATGGTGCGGCTCTCGGTAAAAAGTTTCCAATACGAGACGGTCTCGTATCGAAACGCGTTTACGCTGTGCCCCATGTCCACACCGTCCGGCGCCCCAGGCGCCGCCTCCCGCATGCCCGCACACCGTGTACCCGAGGACATCCACCGCCGCCGGTGGGCCATCCTCGGTGTTCTGATGTTCAGCCTGCTCATCGTCGTGCTGGACAACTCGATCCTGAACGTGGCGGTCAGGACCATCGCGGCCCCCGCGCCCACCGGGCTCGGCGCCACCCAGAGCGAGCTGGAGTGGGCGATCAACTCCTACACGCTCGTCTTCGCCGGGCTCCTCTTCACCTCCGGCCTGCTCGGCGACCGGATCGGCCGCAAGAAGGTACTGCTCTTCGGGATCACCGTCTTCGGTCTCGGCTCCGCGCTCGCCGCGCTCTCCGGATCGCCCGCCGAACTCATCGGCTACCGCGCCCTGATGGGCTTCGGCGCCGCGTTCGTGATGCCCGCCACCCTCGCCGTACTGATGAACGTCTTCGAGCGGGACGAGCAGCCCAAGGCCATAGGCATATGGGCGGGCAGCGTGGGCCTCGGCATCGCGATCGGCCCGATCACCGGCGGCCTGCTCCTCGAACACTTCTGGTGGGGCTCGATCTTCCTGGTCAACGTCCCGGTCGCGGTCGTCGGGCTGATCGCGATGGTCCTGCTCGTACCGGACTCCAAGGACCCGGCGCCGGGCCGCGTCGACCCGCTGGGCGTCGTGCTCTCCATCGTCGGACTCGTCCTGCTGGTGTTCGGCATCATCCGCGGCGGCGAACTCGCCGACTTCACCGACACCACGGTGCTCATCTCGCTGCTCGGCGGGCTGGCCGTGCTCACCGCGTTCGTCCTGCACGAGAAGCGCAGCAGCCATCCGTCTATCGACATCGCGTATTTCAAGAAGCCCGCGTTCGCCGCGGCCGTCGCCGCCATCGCGCTGGTCTTCTTCGCGCTCATGGGTGTGACGTTCTTCTCGGCCTTCTACCTCCAGAGCGTGCGCGGCTACAGCGCGCTCCAGTCAGGGCTGCTGATCCTGCCGCTGGCCGCCGCGCAGATGGTCTTCGCGCCGCGCGCCCGGCTGGTCGTGGACCGGTTCGGCGCCCGTGCGGTCTGTACGGTCGGCATGCTGCTGGTCGCGGGCGGCCTCGCGGCGTTCGCGCTCTTCGACGCCGACACCCCGGTCTGGGTGCTCTGCCTGGTTTTCTTCGTCCAGGGCACCGGAATGGCGCACATCATGCCGCCGGTCACGGTCGCCGTCATGCAGGCGCTGCCCCGCGAGAAGGCCGGGTCCGGATCGGCGATCAACAACACCTTCCGCCAGGTCGGCGGCGCCCTGGGCATCGCCGTACTCGGCTCGGTGCTGTCGGCGACCTACCGGGGCGGTATCGAGGGGCACCTCGACGCCGTACCGGCCGCCGCGCGGGACGCCGCCGGCGAGTCCATCGAGGCCACCCTCGCCGTCGCGCAGAAGCTCGGCCCGGCGGGCCGGCCGCTGATCGGCTCCGCGTACGACGCCTTCCTGGACGCCATGCACGTCACGGCCCTCGGCTCGGCGGCCGTCGCGCTGGTCGGCGCCGTGGTGGTGGCGCTCTTCCTGCCGGGCAGGCCCCCGGCGGAGGAGACGGCGGACAGCGGCACGAGCGAGACCTCCGGCGCGGCCGAACCCGCGGGCGCCGCGAGCGGCGGTTAGGCAGAGCCCTGCCGGGTCCGTGCCGTGTACGAGAATCGACCGGGCGCGTACGCGGCGAACGGGCGCCGCGTACGGGCACGGCGGAGAGGCGGAACAGGTGCGGGAGCGGGACCACGGCGGGCACGGGGGCCACGGCAGCCACGGGGGTCACGGCAGCCACGGGGGCCGGGGCGGGCGCGGGGACCGCAGTGGCCACAGCGACCGCGGCGGCCACGGGGACGAGAAGGAGCCCCGGCGGGGCCGGCCGCGCAGTGAGGCGGTCGAGCGGGCGATCCTGGAAGCCGCCGTGGCCCTGCTGGAGGACGGTGTTCCGCTGGGCGGTCTCTCCATCGAGCGCATCGCGCGTACGGCGGGCGTCGGCAAGGCCACCATCTACCGCCGCTGGCCCGGCAAGGAAGCGCTCTTCCTCGACCTCCTGCGGGAGTTCGAGCCGCAGGACCCGGAACTCCCCGGCACCTCCGCGCTGGACGACCTCCGGGTCCTGCTGGAGTCGATGCGTCAACGCGGCCTCGCGCAGCGCTCCTCGGTGATCCTGCACAACGTCGTCGTCCAGATGAAGAGCCACCCCAAGCTCTGGGAGGAGTACCACCGTACGGTCGTGGCCCCCCGCCGCGCGTCCACGCTGGCCGTGGTCCGGCGGGGGATCGCCGACGGGGAGTTCCGTGCCGACCTGGACCCGGAGCTGGTCAACGACCTGATCACCGGGCCGATGCTGATGCGCACCCTGCACCGGCCCGGCGCGCCGCTCCCCGACGACCTGGCCGATCAGATCATCGGATCGGCGCTCCAGGGGGTCGGTCCGCACCCGCAGCCGTCGTCCCCGCGGCCCTCCGCCGATCCGTCGCCGCGCCCCTCCGTACAGCCGTCGCCGGGGCGCGAAACGCCCGGGCCGTGAGACCTGTCACACCCGTTCGGGCCCCGGGAGCGCGCGGTTCTCCGCCCTCCGTTCCATGACCGTTCTGTCACAGCTCCCGGTCATTCGTCCGCGACAGGAACTCGTGACGACGGCTCCTTCGTCCTTGTCCCCGTACGGTCGTCGAGGGACGGCGCGGAAAGGGCCCGTCCATCGCCTAGGGTCAGGGGCGGGCGTGCACGGGCAGGGCAGTAAGGCAGTGAGGGCGGCGGACATGACGCAGGAGTACACGGCGCAGTCGGTGGCGACGGACGGCGAGGACGACCGCTCCCGATCCCGTGTCAGGGACCTGCTCGACCGCTTGCGCCGGGATCCCGGCATCTGGCGGCGGGGCATCGTGCTGGCCCTTCTCGCCCTGCTGGCCGCCCTGCTGATGATCCTTCACTCGCACATCCCCAACACCATCGGCAACCTCGGCAGCCTCAACGAGACGTTCCTGCCCTGGCTGGGGCTGGTCATCCCGCTGGTCCTGGTCCTCGGCCTCGTGCGCCGTTCCGCCACCGCGCTGATCACCCTGCTGCTGCCCACCGTCGTCTGGGTCAACCTCTTCGGCGGCCTCATCACCGACAAGTCGGGTGGCGGCGGTGACCTCACCGTGGCCACGCACAACGTCAACGCGGACAACCCCGATCCGGAGGGCACGGCGGCCTCCCTGGCGCATTCGGGGGCGGACGTCATCGCGCTGGAGGAGCTGAAGGCCAGCGCCGTCGACACGTACGTGAAGGCGCTGGCCGGCACGTACAAGTACCACTCGGTGCAGGGCACGGTCGGGCTCTGGAGCAAGTACCCGATGTCCGCCACCAAGCCGGTCGACATCCGGCTCGGCTGGGTCCGCGCGATGCGCTCCACCGTCGCCACGCCGCACGGCCCGGTGGCCGTCTACGTGGCGCACATGCCGTCCGTACGGGTCAAACTGCACGCCGGGTTCACCGCCAACCAGCGCGACAAGAGCGCCGACGCGCTGGGCGAGGCCATCTCCCACGAACCGCTGGACCAGGTGATCCTGCTCGGCGACCTCAACGGCACCATGAACGACCGCTCCCTCAACGCCGTCACCGCCCAGATGCGCTCCACCCAGGGCGCGGCGGGCGACGGGTACGGCTTCTCCTGGCCGGCGGCGTTCCCGCTGGCCAGGATCGACCAGATCATGGTCAAGGGCGTCGAACCGACCTCGTCGTGGACCCTGCCCAGGACGGACAGCGACCATCTGCCGATAGCCGCACGGGTCGAACTGCGCTGAGCCGAAAGCGCCCCGGGGAACGGCCGCCCGCGGCCCGGAGCCGTCTGGATCCGGCCCGGACCCGCCGGGACCTGCCTGGATCCGCTTGGCCGGCGTCCGGCCGACGGCCGGGTGGGTCCCTGGTGGGTCCCTGGTGATGCATCGCACGCAATGCGGTGTTCACCTGCCGGAATACAGGGCCTGAGAGACTTTGTTCCGCAGGGGTACTAATGATCCTCCCGTACCCCGCGTGACCCCCCTTCGAAAGGTTGTCTCTCTCATGCCCCTGGCTCTGCTCGCTCTCGCTGTGAGCGCCTTCGGCATCGGTACCACCGAGTTCGTCATGATGGGCCTGCTGCCCAACGTCGCGGACGACCTGGGAACGTCCGTGCCCACCGCCGGCTACCTCGTGTCGGCGTACGCGATCGGCGTCGTCATCGGGGCCCCGCTGCTCACCGCCGTCGGCTCCCGTATCCCGCGCAAGCGGATGCTCCTGCTGCTGATGGGCCTCTTCATCGTCGGCAACCTCGCCTCCGCGCTCGCCCCCGGCTTCGGCTGGCTGCTGGCGGGCCGGGTCCTCGCGGGGCTGCCGCACGGCGCGTTCTTCGGCGTCGGCGCGGTCGTCGCCGCCCGGCTGGTCCACGAGGGCCGGCAGGCGCGCGCCGTGGCCACCATGTTCCTCGGCCTGACCGTCGCCAACATCGTCGGTGTCCCCGCCGCCACCCTGCTCGGCCAGCACCTCGGCTGGCGCGCCACCTTCCTCGTGGTGACCGTCATCGGCCTGGTCGCGCTCGCCGCGCTGGCCCGGCTCGTCCCGTACGTGCCGGTGGACGCCCAGCAGAGCGTGCGCCGCGAGATACGCGCCCTCGGCAACCGGCAGGTGCTGCTCGGCCTCGCCACCGCCGTCCTCGGCTTCGGCGGCGTCTTCGCCGTCTACTCCTACCTCGCCTCGATCACGACCGAGGTCATGGGCTTCGGGGAGTCCTCCGTCACCCTCGTCCTCGCCCTCTTCGGCATCGGCATGACGCTCGGCGCGCTGGCGGCCGGGCCGCTCACCGACCGGGCGCTGCGCCCCACCCTGTACGGGTCGCTCGCCACCCTCGCCCTGGTCCTGGTCGCGTTCCGCTTCACGGTGCACGTGCAGTGGGCGGCGCTGGTGACCGTCGTCATCCTCGGCGCGGTCGGCTTCATGACGACCACGCCCCTCCAGATGCTGGTCATGCAGAAGGCCAAGCACGCCCCCACGCTCGCCTCGGCCTCGAACCACTCGGCGTTCAACCTCGCCAACGCGGGCGGCGCCTGGCTCGGCGGCATGGCGATCGCGGCGGGCTGGGGCTGGATGTCCCCGACCCTGGTCGGCGCGGTCCTCGCCGTCCTCGGCCTGGCGGTCGCGGTCACGGCGGGCTTCCTCGACCGGGGTGGCAGGGGCGACCGGGGCGGCCGTGACCTGGCGCCGGAGGTCTCCCGCGTCGTCGCCTCGGGCGGCGCGCAGACCGAGCCGGCCGGGACCGGGGCGACGGAACGCGTCTGAGCCGGTCCCCGGGCCCGCCGGCCGGCGGTCCGGCCGGCCGGGGCCCGGTGTACGGCGTTGGACCGGGGCCCGGTGTACGGCCTCAGACCTGCTCGCGCCAGTGGTTCGTGATCGGCAGCCGCCGGTCCTTGCCGAAGCCCTTGGCCGAGATCTTGGTGCCCGGCGGGTACTGGCGCCGCTTGTACTCCGCCGTGTCCACCATCCGCAGCGTCCTCGCCACCAGCTCCGCGTCGAAGCCCGCCGCGACGATCGCGTCCATGCCCTGGTCGCGGTCGACGTACAGCTCCAGGATCCGGTCCAGCACGTCGTAGTCCGGCAGCGAGTCCGTGTCGACCTGGCCAGGCCGCAGCTCGGCGCTGGGCGGCTTCGAGATGGACGCCTCGGGGATCGGCGGGGTCTGGCCGCGCTCCTCGGCGGCGCGGTTGCGCCACCGGGCGAGCCGGAAGACCGACGTCTTGTAGACGTCCTTGATCGGGCCGTACGCGCCGACCGCGTCGCCGTACAGCGTCGAGTACCCCACCGCCAGCTCGGACTTGTTGCCCGGCGCGAGCACGATGTGCCCCTCCTGGTTGGAGAGGGCCATCAGCATCGTGCCGCGCAGCCGCGCCTGGAGGTTCTCCTCCGCGAGTCCGGTGAGCCCCAGCGACCCCATGTACGCGTCGAACATCGGCTCGATCGGGTGCGTACGGAAGTTGAGGCCGGTACGGTGCGCCAGCTCGGCCGCGTCGCCCTTGGAGTGGTCCGAGGAGTACTTCGACGGCATGGAGACCCCGTACACGTGCTGCGCGCCGAGCGCGTCGCACGCGAGGGCGGCCACCAGCGCCGAGTCGATCCCGCCGGAGAGCCCGATCAGGACGGAGCGGAAACCGTTCTTGGCGGCGTAGGCGCGCAGCCCCACCACCAGCGCCGAGTACACCTCCTCGTCGTCGTCCAGACGGTCCGCGTAGCCGCCGGTCAGCTCCGGCTCGTACGCCGGGAGCGGGTCCTCGGAGAGGACGACCCGGTCGATCCGCAGCCCGTCGTCCACGATGCCTTCCACCGGCTCCGCCGCGGCGGCCGGCAGGTCGAGGTCCAGGATGACCGAGCCCTCCGCGAACTGCGGGGCGCGTGCCACGACCTCGCCGTCCCTGTCGACGACGATCGAGTCACCGTCGAAGACCAGCTCGTCCTGGCCGCCGATCATCGCGAGGTACGCGGTGGTGCAGCCGGCCTCCTGGGCGCGCTTGCGCACCAGCTCCAGGCGGGTGTCGTCCTTCTCGCGCTCGTACGGCGAGGCGTTGACCGACAGGAGCAGCCCGGCCCCGGCGGACCGGGCGGCCGGCACGCGCCCGCCCTCCTGCCACAGGTCCTCGCAGATGGCGAGCGCGACGTCCACGCCGTGCACCCGGACGACGGGCATCGTGTCGCCCGGCACGAAGTACCGGAACTCGTCGAAGACGCCGTAGTTGGGCAGGTGGTGCTTGGCGAAGTTGAGCACCACCTCGCCGCGGTGCAGCACGGCGGCGGCGTTCCGCGGGGCGCCCGCGGGCTGCCCGTACCGCGGCTGCGCCGACTCCGAGCGGTCGAGGTAGCCGACGACGACGGGCACCTCCCCGAAGCCCTCCTCGGCGAGCCGCCCGGCGAGCGCGCGCACGGCGGCCCGGGACGCCTCGACGAAGGACGACCGCAGGGCGAGGTCCTCGACGGGGTAGCCGGTCAGCGCCATCTCGGGGAACGCGACGAGATGCGCTCCCTGCTCGGCGGCGTGCCGGGTCCAGTGCACGATCGCCTCGGCGTTCGCGGCGAGATCACCGACGGTCGAGTCGATCTGATTCAGAGCGAGGCGTAGTTGAGGCACGCGGCCCAGTGTAATCGTCTGTCTGACGCGATATCCGGGGGCCGGGATGTGGGGCGGGCCACTCGGGCGTCCCTCCGCGGTGTTCCCGAAGGCGCTCTTCCTGAAGGCGCTTTTCCTGGAGGCGGCTTTCTGAGGGGGCAGCCGTGGTCAGCGGTGCGCGTAGACCTGTTCCGCCCACGCGGCGATCTGGATCTCGGTGAGATGCCGGGCCAGATCGGCCTCACTGATCATCCCGACGAGGCGCTTGTCCTGGATCACCGGCAGCCGGCGGATCCGGTGGCTCTGCATCTCGCTCAGGACCTCCTCCACGTCCGCGTCCGAGTCGATCCAGCGCGGCGTGCCGTGCGCCATCTCGCCCGCCGTGGTCTGCGCGGGGTCGTGGCCGCGCGCCACACAGCCGACCACGATGTCGCGGTCGGTGAGAATGCCGGTCAGCCGCTCCTCGGAGTCGGCGATGGGCAGCGCGCCCACGTCCAGCTCGCGCATGAGCTGTGCGGCGCGGTCCAGGGTCTCGTGCGCCGGGATCCACCGGGCGCCGGAGTGCATGATGTCCTTGGCCGTGGTCATGGGTGCTCAGCCTCCTGTTGCCGTCCGCCCCGAGCCAGAACCATCATCGTGCGTACGTTCGGGTGACGCGACCGCAGTCACCCGAACGGGGGAGCCGGACGGCCCCCGCCGCCGGGTCGGACCGACCGTACGATCCGCCCCGGCGGCGGGAGTGCCTGAACCGCGCGCGTCGGAGACGCGCCTCAGGTACGGGCCTTCGCGCCGCGCTCCGCGAGCAGGTCCGCCATCAGGGCCAGCTCCGACTCCTGCGCGGCGACCATCCCCTCGGCGAGGCTCTTCTCCGTACCGTTGGCGCAGAGCCGGACGCAGCCCTGCGCCATGGAGACACCGCCCTTGTGGTGGTCGGTCATGAGCTGGAGGTAGAGGATCTCGGCCGCCTTGCCGCGGGCCTCGCGGAGCCGGTCCAGCTCCGACTTGGTGGCCATGCCCGGCATCAGCGAACCGTCGTGGGCCTCGTGGCCCGCGTCGCCGTGGTCCATCCCCTCCATCCCCTCCATGTCCCCCGTACCGTCCCCGTCCGCCATCCAGGCCATGGGATCGGTACCGGCCTCGACCTTGGGCAGCCCCCACAGGTCCAGCCACCCCATGAGCATGCCGCGCTGGTTCGCCTGGGTGTTGGCGATGTCGTACGCCAGCCGCCGCACGTCCTCGTCGTCCGTGCTGTCGCGCACGATGAAGGACATCTCCACGGCCTGCTGGTGGTGGACGGCCATGTCCCGGGCGAAGCCCGCGTCCGCGGACGCGGACGACGGCGTACGCGTTCCGGCCGCCGAGCCGTCGTCCCGCGCGGCGGAGGCCACCGTGGCGGTACCGGCGAAGACCAGCGCCAGCACGACGGCGGTGATCGCCGCCCACTGCGTACGCGTCACGGACCGCCGGGGGGTCCCGGCCGGGTCCGCCCCGCTCACTGCGCGCCCATTCCGCCCGTGCAGGCGGCGCCCGGCTCGGGGGTCTGCTCGCCCTGCACGTACTTGGTGAAGAACTGGTTGACGCGGGAGTCGGACGCGCTGTCCACCGTCACCTGCTTGCCCCAGGCGCTCAGCATGATCGCGCCGTCCTGGTCCTTGACCGGGCTCATCAGCGTGTACGGGGTCTTGCCGACCTTGTCGGCGAGCGTCTTCACGTCGTCGTCCGACGCCTTGTCGTTGTACGTGACCCAGACCGCGCCGTGCTCCAGCGAGTGCACCGCGTTGACGTCGGGGATCGCCTCCTTGTAGACGTCACCCTCGCAGTTCATCCAGACCTGGTTGTGGTCACCGCCCACCGGCGGCGTCATCGGGTACTTGACGGCCTCGGTGACATGGTTGCGGCCCAGCTTCTTGGCGTCCCAGGACTTCTCCGCCTTGACGGGCGCCGCGGCGGCGGCCTTCTCCGCGTCCTTCTTGTCGGACTCCTTGTTGAGCGCGTACGCGCCGAAGCCGACGAGACCGACCACGACGACGGCGCTCACCGTGATCGTGATGATGCGGCTGCGCCGCTCGCGGGCCCGCTCGGTGCGGCGCATCTCCTCTATTCGGGCCTTGCGGTCGGCTGACTGGGACTTGGAACCCATGATGTTTTCGTCCTTCTCGGGGATGGCTGCGGAATCGCGGAACGCTGCATGCTGAACGCGAGGCGTGGAACACGGTGCGGGGTGCTGGCCCGGCTACGTCCGCAGTACTTGAAGGACGTGAAGGTCCGGCGCGCGGGGGAACGCTCCGGAGCGGGGCGCCCGGCCGGTGGGGCGCGGCGGTTCGAGGCGCGCGTGCTGTACGGCGATGTCGGGCGCCGCGGCGGGCTGCGGCACGGTCAGTACGGCCGCGCCCAGGTGCGGGAAGAGCCCGCAGTCGCCGTGCCGGTACGGGCAGATGTACTGGGAGTCGCCGGCGTGCGGCGGTTCGGCCGCGCCGACGGCGAAGGTGCCCGCCGCCCCGGTGGTGACGGCGGCGCCGTCCCGCTGGTGGCCCGGAGCGGTCTCCGTATCGGTGCCCAGGCAGAGGAACAGCGCGGCCAGCAGCGTCGCCACGGCGCTCAGCAAGGCCGTAGGACGCGTGGTGCGTATGTGGCCGATGCGGCCGCGCGGCTGTCCCCCCATGGGGCCAGATCGTAGTGCGTGGCGCGCCGGAGCAGCAGTGCGGCGTCTCCGAGGGCGCCGTACGGCCCCGCCGGCCGCTGTGTCGTGGGCCTGTACCGCCGTCGATACGGTATGAAACGGTCCCGCTGAAACACGCACCGGCGCGATACAAAGAGACATGGCCGAACAAAGAGGCGGGGCCGGGCGTCCTCCTGCCGATGTCGACGCGGTGACCCACGCGGTACTGACCGCGTCCCGGCTGCTGGTCGCCATCTCCGCCCGTTCCCTCGCCGCGATGGGGGAGCGGGTCACGCTGCCCCAGTTCCGTCTTCTGGTGGTTCTCTCCACCCATGGCGACGCCAAGCTCGTCTCGCTCGCCGAACGGCTCGGCGTGAACCCGTCCACCGCCATGCGCATGCTCGACCGGCTGATCGCGGCGGGACTGGCGACCCGTGAGAGCAACCCCGGCAACCGCAGGGAGACGGTGCTCGCCCTCACCCCCGAGGGCCACACCCTGGTCGAGCGGGTCACGGCCGTACGCCACCGGGAGATCTCGGCGATCGTCGAGCGGCTCAGCCCCGAACAGCGCTCGGCCCTGGTCGAGGCGCTGACGGCGTTCACGGAGGCGGGCGGGGAGCCCGCCGTCCCGGGCGACGAGGGGGAGCCGTACCCGCTGGGCTGGTCCGACACCCACACGCGGTACCCGGCGGAGAACGCCCCCGACGGCGACGGCGACGGAGCCGGACGGGACGGGACGGGACGGGACGGGGCCGACCGTGACGGATGAAGGCTCAACCGGTGGCTGACAGTCGCCAGGAGTGATCTTCGTCGCGGGGGATTGCGGTCACCTGTTTCATGGGCACCACCTGGACAGGCACTATGGGCGTGTGCCCGTACAAGATGGGCGTGTGCCCGTACACGCGCACGTACCGGAGCGTTGGACGGGCGTTCGCAACGCGCCGGAAATCGTGTGGTGGGATGCTCGTGTGCCCCAACGTGCCCCGCGACATGGGAGCAGGTGGCCTGACCAGCAAGGATGGGTAGGATATGGATAAGCAGCAGGAATTCGTGCTCCGTACGCTGGAGGAGCGCGACATCCGCTTCGTGCGGCTCTGGTTCACCGATGTCCTCGGTTTCCTGAAGTCGGTCGCCGTCGCACCCGCGGAGCTGGAACAGGCCTTCGACGAAGGCATGGGCTTCGACGGCTCCGCGATCGAGGGCTTCGCCCGTGTCTACGAATCCGACATGATCGCCAAGCCCGATCCGGGCACCTTCCAGATCCTCCCCTGGCGCGCCGAGGCCCCGGGCACGGCGCGGATGTTCTGCGACATCCTCATGCCCGACGGCTCGCCGTCCTTCGCCGACCCGCGGTACGTCCTCAAGCGGATGCTCGCCAAGACCTCGGATCTGGGGTTCACCTTCTACACCCACCCCGAGATCGAGTTCTTCCTGCTGAAGGACAAGCCGGTCGACGGCACCCGGCCGACCCCGGCCGACAGCTCCGGCTACTTCGACCACACCCCGCAGAACGTGGGGATGGACTTCCGGCGCCAGGCGATCACGATGCTGGAATCCATGGGCATCTCGGTGGAGTTCAGCCACCACGAGGGCGCCCCCGGCCAGCAGGAGATCGACCTGCGGTACGCGGACGCGCTCTCCACGGCGGACAACATCATGACGTTCCGCCTCGTCATGAAGCAGGTCGCGCTGGAGCAGGGCGTCCAGGCGACGTTCATGCCGAAGCCGTTCTCGGAGTACCCGGGCTCGGGCATGCACACCCACCTCTCCCTCTTCGAGGGCGACCGCAACGCGTTCTACGAGTCGGGCGCGGAGTACCAGCTCTCGAAGGTCGGCCGCTCCTTCATCGCCGGGCTGCTCAAGCACGCCGCGGAGATCTCGGCCGTCACCAACCAGTGGGTCAACTCCTACAAGCGCATCTGGGGCGGCTCCACCCGCACCGCGGGCTCGGGCGGCGAGGCCCCCTCGTACATCTGCTGGGGCCACAACAACCGCTCCGCGCTGATCCGCGTCCCGATGTACAAGCCCGGCAAGACCGGCTCCGCCCGCGTCGAGGTCCGCTCCATCGACTCGGGCGCCAACCCGTACCTGACGTACGCGGTCCTGCTCGCCGCCGGCCTCAAGGGCATCGAGGAGGGCTACGAACTCCCGGCGGGCGCCGACGACGACGTCTGGGCCCTCTCCGACGCCGAACGCCGCGCGATGGGCATCGAGCCCCTGCCGCAGAACCTGGGCGAGGCGATCTCCCTGATGGAGCGCAGCGAGCTGGTGGCGGAGACGCTGGGCGAGCACGTCTTCGACTTCTTCCTCCGCAACAAGAAGCAGGAGTGGGAGGAGTACCGCTCCGAGGTCACCGCCTTCGAGCTGAAGAAGAACCTCCCGGTGCTGTAGCCGCGGACCGCCGGCTGCTCTCCGCGTCAACGACACACTTCGGGCCCGCACCACCACGGATGCCGTTGGTTCAACAGCATCCACCACGGTGCGGGCCCGAAGCCGTCGCGTACACATCCGGAACCGTGGCCTGGGGGGCTTCATGGGGGGACTCGACGTCAAGGTGCGCACCAAACCCTGCAAGTGGTGCGGCCGTCCACTGAAACAGGGCCGCTGGTGGCGCCCGAAGCGGTACTGCAACCGGTGGCACGCGGTGAAGTACCGGGTGGTGAGCGTGGTCGCGAACGTGCTGGACAGCATCTGATCCGTTCAGCGGCGCGACGGCCCCGGTCCACCGGGTGGCCGTGACCCGCCGCTCGTCGTGGCGCGAACGGTGACCCGCCGCTCGTCGTGGCGCGCGGCCGGGACTCGCGGCGGTCTTCCGCCGTCACCTGCGACTAGGCTCGATGCCTGGTGCTCGATCGCGCGGATGCCGAGCTGACAGGAGACGGCGAGATGACGATGCCGGGACGCAGGAGCAGTACGTTCACCCGACTGCTGCGGCACGGTTTCACCGATCCGTCCGCCGCCGAGCGGCTGCTCGACGTCCCCGAGATGGCGACCGTACGGGCCGATCCGCTGCTGCTCGACGCGCTCGGGCAGACCGCCGACCCCGATCTCGCGCTGCGCGGCCTCGTCCGGCTGGCCGAGGCCGCGCGGCCCGAGCGGCTGCGGCCGCTGCTCGACACCCTGATCACCGCGAAACCGCTGCGGGACCGGCTACTCGGGGTGCTCGGCGCGTCCGAGGCGCTCGGGGACCATCTCGCCAGACACCCCGAGGACTGGCGCGTCCTCGTCACCTACGAGCTGGCCGATCTGCACCCCGGCGTCGAGGAGTTCGAGCACGCCCTCGCCGAGGCGAAGGACCCCGTCTCGCTACGGATCGCCTACCGCCGCTGTCTGCTGGCCATAGCGGCCAGGGACGTCTGCGCCACGGCCGACGTCGCCCAGATCGCCGCCGAACTCGCGGACCTGGCGACCGCCACCCTCCGCGCCGCCCTCGCGATCGCCAAGGCCGCCGCGCCCGAGGACGCCGCCGCGTGCCGGCTCGCCGTCATCGCCATGGGCAAGTGCGGCGGCCACGAACTGAACTACGTCTCCGACGTGGACGTCATCTTCGTCGGCGAACCCCCCCTGGGCGCGGACGACCCCGACGGCACGAAGCGCGCCGTCCAGGCCGCCACCCGCCTCGCCTCCCACCTCATGCGGATCTGCTCCGAGACGACCTCCGAGGGGACCATCTGGCCCGTCGACGCCAACCTGCGCCCCGAGGGGCGGAACGGACCGCTCGTACGGACCCTCAGCAGCCATCTCGCGTACTACCAGCGCTGGGCGAAGACCTGGGAGTTCCAGGCGCTCCTCAAAGCCCGCCCCGTCGCCGGTGACCCGTCCCTCGGAGCCGAGTACATCGACGCCGTCTCCCCGCTGGTCTGGCAGGTCGCCGAGCGGGAACACTTCGTCCCCGACGTGCAGAAGATGCGCCGCCGCGTCATCGACAACATCCCCGCGGGACAGGCCGAACGCGAACTCAAACTCGGCCCCGGCGGGCTGCGGGACGTGGAGTTCGCCGTACAGCTCCTCCAGTTGGTGCACGGCCGCAGCGACGCCTCGCTGCACAGCGGCTCCACGCTCGAAGCCCTCGACGCACTCGCCGCCGGCGGGTACGTGGGCCGCGCGGACGCCCGGCAGCTCGACGAGGCGTACCGCTTCCTGCGCGCCATGGAACACCGCATCCAGCTCTACCGGCTGCGCCGCACCCACCTCGTCCCCGAGGGCGAGGCCGACCTGCGCCGCCTCGGCCGCTCCCTCGGGCTGCGCGGCGACCCCGTCGCCGAGCTCGACAGGGCCTGGCGCCGGCACGCCTCGGCCGTACGCCGGCTGCACGAGAAGCTCTTCTACCGGCCCCTGCTCGACGCGGTCGCCCAGCTCGCGCCCGGCGAGATCCGGCTCAGCGCCAAGGCGGCCGGGCAGCGGCTCGAAGCGCTCGGCTACGCGGACCCGGTGGCCGCGCTGCGCCACCTGGAGGCGCTGTCGTCCGGGGTGAGCCGCAAGGCGGCCATCCAGCGGACGCTGCTGCCGGTGCTGCTCGGCTGGTTCGCGGACTCCGCCGACCCCGACGCCGGGCTGCTCGGCTTCCGAAAGGTCTCGGACGCGCTCGGCAAGACCCCCTGGTACCTGCGGCTGCTGCGGGACGAGGGCGCCGCCGCCGAGAACCTGGCCCGCGTCCTGTCGGCCGGGCGGCTCGCCCCCGACCTGCTGCTGCGCGCCCCCGAGGCGGTGGCCATCCTCGGCGACCCGGGCGGGCTGACCCCGCGCGGCCGTGACCACCTCGAACAGGAGGTCCTGGCGGCGGTCGGCCGCGCCGACACCGCCGAGGGCGCGGTCACCTTCGCGCGCGGGGTGCGCAGGCGCGAGCTGTTCCGTACGGCCGCGGCCGACCTGATCGGCTCGTACGGTACGGAGGAGTCCCCGGCCGAGGAGGACCCCGGCGCCCTGGTCGACCGGGTCGGGAACGCCATCACCGACCTCAACGCGGCGACGCTCGCCGCGGCCCTGCGCGCCGTCGTGCGCGAGCAGTGGGGCGACACCCTGCCCACCAGGTTCGCGGTCATCGGGATGGGCCGCTTCGGCGGGCACGAACTGGGGTACGGCTCCGACGCGGACGTCCTGTTCGTCCACGAGCCGCGCGACGGCGTCAGCGAGCACGAGGCGGCGCGCGCCGCGAACGCCGTGGTCGCCGAGATGCGGCGGTTGCTTCAAGTCCCCACGTCCGACCCGCCGTTGATGATCGACGCGGATCTGCGCCCGGAGGGCAAGAGCGGTCCGATGGTCCGTACGCTCGCCTCCTACGCCGCGTACTACCGGCGCTGGTCGCTCGCGTGGGAGAGCCAGGCGCTGCTGCGCGCCGAGCCGATGGCGGGCGACGCGGAGCTGGGGCGCCGCTTCGTCGAACTGGTCGACCCGCTGCGGTATCCGCCGCGCGGTCTCGGCGAGGACGCGGTGCGGGAGATCCGCCGGCTCAAGGCGCGGATGGAGACGGAGCGGCTGCCGCGCGGCGCCGACCCGACGCTCCACACCAAGCTGGGCCGGGGCGGGCTCTCCGACGTCGAGTGGACGGTGCAGCTCTTCCAGATGCGGCACGGCTTCGAGGTGCCGGGGCTGCGGACGACGCGTACGCGCCGGGCGCTGGCGGCGGCGCACGAGGCGGGGCTGATCGGGGCGCAGGACGCGGCGGTCCTGGACGAGGCGTGGGTCCTGGCGACGCGGGTGCGCAACGGGGTGATGCTGGTACGGGGCAGGCCCGGCGACACCTTCCCCTCGGACAGCCGCGAGATGGGCGCGATGGGCCGCTACCTCGGCTACGCGCCAGGACCGGCCGTCGGGGCGGGCCCGGCAGGACCGGAACGGGGCGACCCGCAGAACGCGGCCGGCGGCCACAACGGCCACAACGGCGTCAACGGCTACGGAGGCGTCAGCGGCGGCATGCTGGACGACTACCGGAGGACGACCCGCAGGGCGCGGGCGGTGATGGAGGAGCTGTTCTACGGAGCGCCGTGAGCACCGCCCGTGACCACGGCCCGCGAGCACCGTCCGTGAGCGGGCGGGCGCGGGCGGGAGCCGTCGGTGGCGTCGGTGGCGTCGCGTTGTGGAAGCTCAGCGCGCCGCCGGGCGCTCCTCCTCCGCACGGCGGCGCGTCCGGCGCCGTACGAGGACACGCCGCGGGCGGCCGTCCTCGGCCACCCGGCGCGGCAGGCGGTGTGGTAGCACCCCGTACCAGAGGTACGAGAGCGTGAAGCCGAACGCCAGGCAGATCATCCCGCCCACCGCGTCCAGCCAGAAGTGGTTGGCCGTGGCGACGATGACCACCAGGGTGGCGGTGGGGTAGAGCAGGCCGAGGATCCTCGCCCAGGGCGCCGAGGCGAGCGCGAAGATCGTCAGGCCGCACCACAGGGACCAGCCGATGTGCATCGACGGCATCGCCGCGTACGGGTTCGACATGTTCTTCAGGTTGCCCGAGGCCATCGAACCCCAGGTCTCGTGGCGCACGACCGTGTCGATGAAGTGGCCGCCGGTCATCAGCCGCGGCGGCGCCAGCGGATACAGGTAGTAACCGATCAGGGCCACGGCGGTGGTCGCGAAGAGCGTCAGCCGGGCAGCCGCGTACCGCCCCGGATGGCTGCGGAAGAGCCAGACGAGCACACCGATCGTGACGACGAAGTGCAGGGTGGCGTAGTAGTAGTTCATGGCCACGATCAGCCAGGTCACCGAGTCGACGGCGTGGTTGACGCTCCGCTCGACGGCGATGCCGAGGGTCTGCTCCGTGTGCCAGATCCAGTCGGCGTTCTTCATCGCCTGGGTGCGCTGCTCCGGTACCGCGTTGCGGATGAGGGAGTACGTCCAGTAACTGACCGCGATCAGCAGGATCTCGAACCAGATGCGCGGGCGGCGCGGGGAGCGCAGCCGTCGCATCCGGCGGGGTCCGGTGGATTCCGCGGTCCCGGGGGTACGGTCCGCCCGCACCGTGGTCTCCCGCGGTGCCGTCGTGTCCGTGTCCGCCCGTGCGTCCGTGACCGCCTCCGTCGCCTCCGGGGCCGTTTCGTCCGGGGTGGGTGACGGCTCGGGGTACGGGGTGGCCGTCCGGCCTTCCTCTGCCTTCACCGTGGATTCACCCATGGGGCGAAAGTCTGCCAGATTCTTCACCTCCGACCGATCATCCCTCGGGCGGGTTCTGTGCGCACGCGCTCAGCCTCAAGGACTAGGCCGCGTCCCTGACATCCCCAGGGGGCCGGGGCCGGGACCCGAAGCTGTTGAACCGCGTACGACCAGTTCGGGCATGAACACGAACTCGCTGTGCGGGGCGGGCGTACCGCCGATCTCCTCCAGGAGCGTACGGACCGCCGCCTGGCCCATCGACGGCACCGGTTTGCGGATCGTCGTCAGGGGCGGATCCGTGAAGGCTATGAGCGGTGAGTCGTCGAAGCCGACCACCGACAGGTCGCGCGGCACGTCGAGACCGAGCCGGCGCGCGGCCCTGATCGCGCCGAGCGCCATCATGTCGCTCGCGCACACCACCGCCGTACAGCCGCGTTCGATCAGCGCGGAGGCCGCCGCCTGGCCGCCCTCCAGGGTGAACAGCGACTGCTGGATCAGCTCGTCGGTCTGGGCCCCGGACAGCCCCAGCAACTCCTGGACCGTGGCCCGGAATCCCTCGATCTTGCGGAGTACGGGCACGAACCGCTTGGGCCCGACGGCCAGTCCGATGCGCTGGTGGCCGAGCGAGACGAGGTGGGTCACCGCGAGCCGTACGGCCGCCCGGTCGTCCGGCGAGATGAACGGCGCCCTGACCTTCGGCGAGAAGCCGTCCACGAGGACGAACGGCACGCCCTGGGCGCCCAGTCTCTCGTACCGCCGCATGTCGGCGGAGGTGTCGGCGTGCAGCCCGGAGACGAAGATGATGCCGGAGACGTCGCGTTCGACCAGCATCTCCGTCAGCTCGTCCTCGGTCGAGCCGCCGGGCGTCTGGGTGGCCAGTACGGGGGTGTACCCCTGCCGGGTCAGCGCCTGCCCGATGACCTGCGCCAGCGCCGGGAAGATCGGGTTGTCCAGCTCCGGCGTGATCAGGCCGACGAGCCCCGCGCTGCGGCGCCGCAGCCGTACGGGACGTTCGTATCCGAGGACGTCGAGCGCGGCGAGTACGGACTCGCGGGTGGTCGCGGCAACACCGGGTTTGCCGTTCAGAACGCGGCTGACCGTCGCTTCGCTGACCCCCGCCTGAGTTGCGATATCGGCAAGCCGTGCGGTCATGGGAGTGGACTGTACCGGTCGGCTGTCGGATTGCCCACCACGCGGGTGAACCGAGCGGACGGCAAGTTCTTGCAAGATCTTGCGAAACCTTCCTGCGGTGCGGTCGACGTCCTCCTGGAGGGGTCTGGAACCCTTCCACCCCTAGGGGCTGGGGTAGGGGCGCGCCTCCCGGGTGAGCGGCGCGATCAGCAGGACACACACCGGTAACGATCGGCGCACCTTGCAGAAATCTTCCGCAAGGTCTTTCGGCCTTCTTGCATCGCTGTTACGTTCACGTCCGACCCGGCGCCGCGACGGAGCGGTACGGCAGTTGAAGGAGTTCGGATGCGACGTGGCATAACGGCCACCGCCCTGGCCGCGATCCTGGCCCTCGCGGCGACCGCTTGCGGTGGTGACGGGGGTTCGGGCGGCTCGAAGAGCGCGGGCGGCGAGCTGTCGGGGACGGTCACGTGGTGGGACACCTCGACCGTCGGCAGCGAGGACAAGGTCTTCAAGAAGCTCGCCGAGGGGTTCAAGGCGAAGCACCCGAAGGTCGACATCAAGTACGTCAACGTGCCGTTCGGGGACGCCCAGAACAAGTTCAAGAACGCCGCGCAGTCCGGCTCGGGCGCCCCCGACGTGATCCGCTCCGAGGTCGCCTGGACGCCCGAGTTCGCCGATCTCGGCTATCTCGCGCCGCTGGACGGCACGTCGGCGCTCAAGGACGAGAAGGACTTCCTGCCGCAGGCCGCCGCGTCCACGAAGTACGACGGCAAGGCGTACGCGGTGCCGCAGGTCATCGACTCCATGGGCATCTTCTACAACAAGAAGATCTTCAAGGACGCGGGCGTCGAAGTCCCCGAGACGGTCGCCGAGTTGAAGACCGTATCGAAGACGATCAAGGACAAGACCGGGAAGACCGGGCTCTACCTGCGCGGCGACGACGCGTACTGGTTCCTGTCGTTCCTGTACGGCGAGGGCGGCAACCTGGTCGACGCCGACTCCAAGACCGTCACCGTCGACAACGCGGCCGGCGTCAAGGCCATGACCGTCGTCAAGGACCTGGTCGACTCCGGCGCCGCCAAGACCGACGCCACCGACGGCTGGGAGAACATGCAGGCGTCGTTCAAGGACGGCGATGTCGCGATGATCATCAACGGCCCCTGGGCCGTGGCCGACACCTACGGCGGCGCGCAGTTCAAGGACAAGGCCAACCTGGGCATCGCCCCCGTACCGGCGGGCTCCGCCGAACAGGGCGCCCCGCAGGGCGGCCACAACCTCGCCGTGTACGCGGGCTCCAAGAACCTCGACGCCTCCTACGCGTTCGTCGAGTACATGACCGACGCGCAGAGCCAGGCGAGCGTCGCCGAGCAGCTCAGCCTGCTCCCGACCCGTACCTCCGTCTACGCGAAGCCGGGCGTCGCCGACAACGAGATCGTCGGCTTCTTCAAGCCTGTCGTCGACAAGGCCATCGAGCGCCCCTGGATCCCCGAGACCGGCAGCCTGTTCGCGCCGCTGGTCACCGAGTACACCAAGGTCCTCACCGGCCAGACCACCCCGGACAAGGGCGTCAAGACCACCGGTGACGCCTACCGCAAGCTGCTCAAGGGCTGGAAGTAGCAGGAAAGGAAGGCCGGCTGATGGCTGTCCACTCCGGCCAGTCGGTGGCGCGGGCCGCGGGCGACGAACTCGCCCGCGGCCGGGGCCGCGGCACTGGCACACCCCCCGGCGCGCCGGCCGGGACCCCGCCCGGGGGCCTGGCCGGCAGACTCCGGCGGGCACTCGCGACGCACTGGTACGCCTGGACCATGGTCACCCCGGTGGTCGTCGTCATCGGCGTGATCATCGGCTATCCGCTGGTCCGCGGCGTCTACCTGTCGCTCACCGACGCCAACGAGCGCAACGTCGAACGCAACATCGGCGTCAACCACCTGCCGGCCACCTACGAGTTCGTCGGACTCGACAACTACACCGCCGCCCTCACCGGCAGCCAGTTCCTCTCCACACTGGGCTGGACACTGGTGTGGACCGTCTCCTGCGTCAGCCTCACCTTCGCCCTCGGCCTGGCCCTCGCCAACATCCTCAACCGCCGCATCGCGGGCCGCTCCCTCTACCGGATGCTGCTGATCCTGCCCTGGGCCGTGCCCGGCTTCGTCTCCGTCTTCGCCTGGCGATTCCTCTACAACGAGGACCGCGGCTTCCTCAACAAGCTGCTGGCCGGCGGCGGCATCGACGCCGTGCCCTGGCTCAACGACCCGACCTGGGCCAAGTTCTCCGTCATCGCCGTCAACATCTGGCTCGGCGTGCCCTTCATGATGGTCGCGCTCCTCGGCGGACTCCAGTCCATCCCGGGGGAGATGTACGAGGCCGCCGAGATGGACGGCGCGGGCCCCTGGCAGCGGTTCCGCCACATCACCATGCCGGGGCTGCGCTCCGTCAGCACGACGGTGATCCTGCTCTCCACCATCTGGACCTTCAACATGTTCCCGGTGATCTTCCTGCTGACCAGGGGAGGACCCGGCGACGCCACCCAGATCCTGGTCACCCAGGCGTACAAGTTCTCCTTCGAGATCAGCCCGCGCGACTTCGCGCAGTCCTCCACCTGGGGCGTGCTGATCCTCGTCCTCCTGATGGCCTTCGCCGCGGTCTACCGGCGAGTCCTCCGCAAGCAGGGAGATACGTGGTGACCACAGCCCCGGCCACGCCCGCCGCCCCCGGCCCGACCACCGAGCCCGCCGCGCCCGCCGCGGTACCGGACGCCAACGCGCCGCTGCGCGGGCGCCGTTCACCCGCGGCCTCCGTCGCGCTGCACACCACCCTCACCGTGGCGTCGGTGATCGCGGTCTTCCCCGTGCTGTGGGTCCTGCTGACCTCGCTCAAGCCCGCGAGCTACGCGACCACCACGGACTTCTTCAAGGACACCACCTTCGAGAACTACACCAACCTGCTGCGGGACACCCCGTTCCTCACCTGGTTCGGCAACTCGCTGCTCATCGCGGGCCTCACCACCGTGCTCGGTGTCTTCGTCGCCGCCACCACCGGCTACGCCGTCAGCCGCTTCCGCTTCCCCGGCAAGCGCGGGCTGATGTGGACCCTGCTGATCACCCAGATGTTCCCGGTCGCCGTCCTCATCGTGCCGATCTACAACATCATGTCGGGCCTCGGACTCCTCAACAATCCGACCGGCCTCGTCATCACGTACCTCACCATCGCCGTGCCCTTCTGCGCCTGGATGATGAAGGGCTTCTTCGACACCATCCCCCGGGAGATCGACGAGTCCGGCATGGTGGACGGGCTCACGCCCTTCGGCACCTTCTTCCGGCTGATCCTGCCGCTGGCGAAGCCGGGGCTCGCGGTCACCGCCTTCTACTCCTTCATCACCGCGTGGGGCGAGGTCGCGTACGCCTCCGCCTTCATGGTCGGCGACGAGAACCTCACCCTCGCCGGCGGTCTCCAGAAGTTCGTCAACCAGTACGGCGCCCAATGGGGCCCGATGACCGCCGCGTCCGTACTGATCGCCATCCCGGCGGCCCTCGTCTTCCTCTTCGCCCAGCGCCACCTCGTCACCGGGATGTCCGCGGGCGCCGTCAAGGGCTGACGAGACCGGCGCCGGTGCGCCATCCCGATCCGGAACGGCGCAGGTGCGCCCATCCCGACCCGGAAACCCTCCGGGCCACCCCTCAGACCCCCAGGGACGACATGACCCAGCACCTCACTGCCCCTCTCTCCGGCACGTCCGACGACGCCCCGGGCCACCGCGACGGCTGGTGGCGGGACGCGGTGATCTACCAGGTCTATCCGCGGAGTTTCGCCGACGGCAACGGCGACGGAATGGGCGATCTCGACGGGGTGCGCCGCCGCCTCCCGTACCTCAGGGAACTGGGCGTCGACGCCGTCTGGCTCAGCCCCTTCTACGCGTCCCCGCAGGCCGACGCCGGCTACGACGTGGCCGACTACCGTGCCATCGACCCCATGTTCGGCACCCTGCTCGACGCCGACGCGCTGATCCACGACGCCCACGCGCTGGGGCTGCGCGTCATCGTCGACCTGGTGCCCAACCACTCCTCCGACGCGCACGACTGGTTCCGGCGTGCCCTGCGCGAGGGCCCGGGATCCGCGCTGCGCGAGCGTTACCACTTCCGCCCCGGAAAGGGCGCGCACGGCGAACTCCCTCCCAACGACTGGGAGTCCGTCTTCGGCGGCGCCGCGTGGACCCGTACCACCGACCCCGACGGCACCCCCGGCGACTGGTACCTGCACCTCTTCGCCCCCGAGCAGCCCGACTTCAACTGGGACCACCCGGCGGTCGCCGACGAGTTCCGCTCCATCCTGCGCTTCTGGCTCGACATGGGCGTCGACGGATTCCGCGTCGACGTCGCCCACGGCCTGGTCAAGGCGCCAGGACTGCCCGACATCGGCGACGGCGCCCGGCTCAGGCTGCTCGGCACCGCCGACGGCGGCACGCCCTTCTTCGACCAGGACGGCGTCCACGAGATCTACCGCCAGTGGCGCACCATCCTCGACGAGTACCCCGGCGAACGCATCGCCGTGGCCGAGGCATGGACCCCGACCGTCGAGCGCACCGCCCACTACGTACGCCCCGACGAGCTGCACCAGGCCTTCAACTTCCAGTACCTGGCCACCTCGTGGGAGGGCGAGGCGCTGCGCGAGGTCATCGACCTCTCCCTCGCCGCGATGCGCCCCGTCGGCGCCCCCGCCACCTGGGTGCTCTCCAACCACGACGTCACCCGGCACGCCACCCGTTTCGCCGGCCCGCCCGGCGTCGGCACCCAGACCCGGGAGCCCGGCGACCGTACGCTCGGACTGCGCCGGGCCCGCGCGGCGACGCTGCTGATGCTGGCCCTTCCCGGCTCCGCCTACGTCTACCAGGGCGAGGAGCTGGGGCTCCCCGACGTCACCGACCTGCCCGACGAGGCCCGGCAGGACCCGTCGTACTTCCGCGCCGAGGGCCAGGACGGCTTCCGCGACGGCTGCCGCGTGCCCATCCCCTGGACGCGCGAGGGGAGTTCGTACGGCTTCGGCGCGGGCGGGAGCTGGCTGCCGCAGCCGGACCACTGGGGCGGGCTGTCCGTCGAGGCGCAGACCGGGGACCCCGGCTCCACGCTGGAGCTGTACCGGGCGGCGCTGAGCGTGCGCAAGGAGCACCCGGGGCTCGGCGGGGGCGTCGCCGTGGAGTGGTGGGACGCGCCCGAGGGCGTACTGATCTTCGCCAGGACCGGCTTCGTCTGCACCGTCAACACGACGGACACGGCGGTACGGATCCCCGCGCCGGGCGAACTGCTGCTCGCGAGCGGCCCGGTGAAGGCGGGGGACGCCGCCCCGGGCACGGAGTTCGAGCTGCCGGCCGACACCACGGTGTGGTGGTCGGCCTGAGCACCGCCCACGACCGTGCGGTGGTCGGTCCGAGCGCCGCCCGCCGCTGAACGGCGCCCTCCCCAGAGACGCACCACCCGTACCACCCGCACCACCAGAACCTTGAACCGTCACCCGCACCTCCCCCACCAGTGCTGTTGGAGGAATCATGGCTCGCAGACCCCTGGCAGCCGCGCTCGCCCTCGTGGCGGGCGCGGCAGCCGCCCTCACGGTCCCCGCCGGGACCGCGCAGGCGGCACCGCCCGGATCCAAGGACGTCACCGCCGTACTCTTCGAGTGGAAGTTCGACTCCATAGCCAAGGCGTGCACGGACACCCTCGGCCCCGCCGGCTACGGCTACGTACAGGTGTCGCCGCCCCAGGAGCACATCCAGGGCGGCCAGTGGTGGACCTCGTACCAGCCCGTCAGCTACAAGATCGCGGGCCGTCTCGGGGACCGCGCCGCCTTCTCCGCCATGGTGAACACCTGCCACGCGGCGGGCGTCAAGGTCGTCGCCGACAGCGTCATCAACCACATGGCCGCGGGCGACGGCACCGGCACCGGCGGCACCTCGTACACCAAGTACAACTACCCGGGCATCTACTCGGGCGCCGACATGGACGACTGCCGCTCCACCATCAGCAACTACGGTGACCGCGCCAACGTCCAGAACTGCGAACTGGTCGGCCTCGCCGACCTGGACACCGGCGAGGAGTACGTACGCGGCCGGATCGCGGCGTACCTCAACGACCTGCTCTCCCTCGGCGTGGACGGCTTCCGCATCGACGCGGCCAAGCACATGCCCGCCGGCGACCTCGCCAACATCAAGAGCAGGCTGACCAATCCGGGTGCCTACTGGAAGCAGGAGGCGATCTACGGAGCGGGCGAGGCCGTCTCGCCCGGCGAGTACCTCTCCACCGGGGACGTCCAGGAGTTCCGCTACGCCCGGGACCTCAAGCGGATGTTCAACAACGAGAACCTCGCCTCGCTGAAGAACTTCGGTGAGAGCTGGGGGTACATGGAGTCGGGCAGGTCCGCCGTCTTCGTCGACAACCACGACACCGAGCGCGGCGGCGACACCCTCAGCTACAAGGACGGCGCGAACTACACCCTGGCCAACGTGTTCATGCTGGCCTGGCCGTACGGCTCGCCAGACGTGCACTCGGGGTACGAGTACACCGACCGCGACGCGGGCCCGCCCAACGGCGGCACGGTCAACGCCTGTTACAGCGACGGCTGGAAGTGCCAGCACGCCTGGCGCGAGATCTCGTCCATGGTCGGCTTCCGCAACACCACCCGGGGCCAGGCCGTCACCAACTGGTGGGACAACGGCGGCGACCAGATCGCCTTCGGCCGGGGCTCGGCCGGATACGTGGCCGTCAACCACGAGGGCTCCGCGCTCACCCGTACGTTCCAGACGTCCCTGCCGGGCGGCGCCTACTGCGACGTACAGACCGGCAACGCGGTGACGGTCAACGGCTCGGGACAGTTCACCGCGACCCTCGGCGCGAACACGGCGCTCGCGCTGCACACCGGCGCCCGTACCTGCTCGGGGAGCGGTGGCGGCGGTACGGAGCCGCAGCCGGGTGCGTCGGGGGCGTCCTTCGGCGTCAACGCCACGACGACGCTCGGACAGAACATCTATGTCACCGGTAACCAGTCCGCCCTGGCGAACTGGAACACCGGCGGCGCGCTGAAGCTCGACCCGGCGTCCTACCCGGTGTGGAAGCTCGACGTGGCGCTCCCCGCGGGCACGACGTTCGAGTACAAGTACCTCCGCAAGGACGCGGCGGGCGCGGTGACGTGGGAGAGCGGCGCCAACCGCACGGCCACGGTGCCCGCGTCTGGCAAGGTCACCCTGAACGACACCTGGCGGAGCTAGCTCCCCGAAGGCCGGCGTCACCGAGCGCCGGACGGGCCGCGCGCAGCGCCCGTCCGGCGTCCTTCTCGCGTACCCGCGTACGCCCGCACACTCCCCCCTTTGCCACCCCGTCATCCCGTCATCCCGAGGAGCCCTCGCGTGATACGCCCGTCCCTGCGCGCCGCGGTGACCACCGTCGTTGCCGCAGCCCTGTGCGCGGTGCTCGCGCCCGCACCGGCCACCGCCGCGCCCGTCCCCCTCCCCGCGTCCGAGTCCATGGCGGCTTCCGCCTCCGCGCAGGCCCCCACCGCCGCCGAGGCCCAGTGGATCGACGCGGGCACCGTCGTCTGGAAGGTGGCCACCATCCCCGGGGCCCGTCAGGAACTGGCCTACGGAGACGGCGGCGACGGGCGGCTGCGGCTCGCGCCCGGCCGCCTCACCGGCGCGCAGGCCGCCAAGTTCCCGCACCTCAAGGAGTATCCGGCCTTCACCGTGGACGTACGGGACCGCGCCCGCGCCCGTACGGCGCTGCGCGGGCCGGTCACCGCCACCCAGCGCGCCGCCGACGGGACCGCCTCCGCCACCACCGGCGTCCAGATCCAGGGCGTCCTGGACGACCTCTACGGCGCCCGCGCGGTCAAGGCGTCGCTCGGCCCCGTCTTCGCGGCGGGCCGCCCCACCCTCTCCGTCTGGGCGCCGACCGCCCGCACCGTCTCCCTCGAACTGGGCGACGGCGCCGACGCGCGTACGGTTCCGATGCGGCGCGACGACGCCTCCGGCGTCTGGTCGGTGCGCGGCCCCGCGTCCTGGGCGGGCGCTTCGTACCGGTACGCCGTGACCGTCTGGGCGCCCAGCGTCGGCAGAACCGTCACCAACAAGGTCACCGACCCCTACTCGACCGCGCTCACCACCGACTCGGCGCGCAGCCTCGTCGTGGACCTCGCCGACCCCCGGCTCGCGCCCGCCGGCTGGTCCACCCTGCGCAAGCCGAAGGCCGTACCGCTGCGCGACGCGCAGATCCAGGAACTGCACATCCGCGACTTCTCCGTCGCCGACCGCACCGCACGCCACCCCGGCGGATACCTGGCCTTCACCGACACCGGGTCCGCCGGCATGCGCCACCTGCGCGCGCTGGCCGCCTCGGGCACCTCGTACGTCCATCTCCTCCCGGCCTTCGACATCGGCACCATCCCGGAACGGAAGTCCGAACAGGACCGACCCGCCTGTGACATGCAGGTGTACGCGCCCGACTCGGACCAGCAGCAGGCGTGCGTCGCGCGCGGCGCGGCCAGGGACGCCTACAACTGGGGGTACGACCCGCTGCACTACACGGTCCCCGAGGGCTCGTACGCCTCCGACCCCGAAGGGACCCCGCGTACCGTCGAGTTCCGGCGGATGGTGCAGTCGCTGAACGCCGGCGGGCTGCGCACGGTCATGGACGTCGTCTACAACCACACCGTGGCGAGCGGCCAGGACGAGAAGTCCGTCCTCGACCGGATCGTGCCCGGCTACTACCAGCGGCTCCTCGCGGACGGCACCGTCGCCACCTCCACCTGCTGCGCCAACACCGCGCCCGAGAACGCCATGATGGGCAAGCTCGTCGTCGACTCGGTGGTCACCTGGGCCAGGCAGTACAAGGTCGACGGCTTCCGCTTCGACCTGATGGGACACCACCCCAAGGCGAACATCCTCGCCGTGCGGAAGGCGCTCGACGCGCTGACCCTCGCGAAGGACGGCGTCGACGGCCGCGCGATCGTCCTGTACGGCGAGGGCTGGAACTTCGGCGAGATCGCCGACGACGTCCGCTTCGTCCAGGCGACCCAGCACAACATGGCGGGCACCGGCATCGCCACCTTCTCCGACCGGGCCCGCGACGCGGTGCGCGGCGGCAGCCCCTTCGACGCCGACCCGGGCGTCCAGGGCTTCGCCTCCGGTCTCTACACCGACCCCAACCCCTCTCCCGCCAACGGGAGTCGTGAGGAGCAGCGGAACCGGCTGCTGCACTACCAGGACCTGGTCAAGGTGGGGCTGTCCGGCAGCCTCGCGGGGTACCGGTTCACGGACACGGCCGGGGCCGAGGTCCGGGGCGCCGAGGTCGACTACAACGGCTCCCCGGCCGGGTACGCGGCCGTCCCCGGCGACGCCCTGGCCTACGCGGACGCCCACGACAACGAATCCCTCTACGACGCGCTCGCGTTCAAGCTGCCTCCGTCGACGTCCGCCGCCGACCGCTCCCGCATGCAGGTGCTGGCGCTGGCCACCGCCGCGCTCTCGCAGGGGCCCGCGCTCTCCCAGGCGGGAACGGACCTGCTGCGCTCCAAGTCCCTGGACCGCAACTCCTACGACAGCGGTGACTGGTTCAACGCGATCCAGTGGGACTGCCGGGACGGCAACGGCTTCGGCCGTGGGCTGCCGCCCGCCGCCGACAACGCGGACAAGTGGCCCTACGCCAGGCCCCTGTTGACCAATCCCACCCTGACACCCGGCTGTGCGGAGATCAACGGCACCTCCGCCGCCTACCGTGACCTGCTCCGTATCCGCACCACGGAGCCGGCCTTCGGCCTCGCCTCCACGGCCGCCGTCCAGTCCGCGCTGTCCTTCCCGCTCTCCGGCCCCGACGAGACCCCCGGCGTCATCACGATGCGCCTCGGCGATCTGGTCGTGGTCTTCAACGCCACGCCGTCGGCGCGGAGCCAGCGGGTGACGGAGCTGGCGGGACGCCCGTACGCGCTGCACCGCGTCCAGGCCGGGGGAGCGGACCGTACGGTCAGGTCCGCCGCGTACGAGCGGACGTCCGGCACCTTCACCGTGCCGGCGCGCACGGTCGCGGTCTTCGACGCGATCTCCTGAGCCGCGCGGGAGTCTAGCCAATCGACTAATAGTCAACGGTAATTGACCGGAAAATAGCATCTGACGGTTGTTTCTGACCGTTTCCCACCACGGGTGTCGGTCCTGGGCCCGAACTGGTCCAGACTGTCCCCGTGGTGGGGAACATGCCCGAAGAGACGACCAGCTTCGTAGGGCGCAGGACCGAACTGACCCGGGTGGAAAGCGCACTCGAAGAGCACCGGCTGACCACGCTGACCGGCAGCGGCGGCGTGGGCAAGAGCAGACTCGCCCTGCGTGCCGCCGAACGCGCGTGCGAAGCCGAACGGTACCCCGACGGCGTCTGGTGGGCCGACCTCTCGCCCCTCCACGGCGAACGGATGCTGCTCATCACCGTCTCCGACGCCGTCGGACTCTCCGACCACTCCCTGCGCATGCCCATCGACGCCCTCTGTGAATGGCTCGCCCACCGCTGTCTCCTGCTCGTCCTCGACTCCTGCGAGCGGATGGCCGACGCCTGCGGCCGTCTCGTCGACGTCCTCCTCGGCGCCGTCCCCGGCCTCACCGTCCTCACCACCAGCAGGCAGCCCCTCGGCATCCCCGCCGAGCACCTGCTCGACGTACCCCCGCTGCCCCTCGACGGCGACCACGGCGACGACGAGGTCCTGCGACTCTTCCGCGACCGCGCCGCACGCTCCGCGCCCCTGCTCTCCTTCGACGACCCCGGCACCGTCGCCTCCGCCGCACAGATCTGCCACCGCCTCGAAGGCATCCCGCTCGCCGTCGAACTCGCCTGCGCCCGCCTCGACAAGAACTCCGTCGACCAGATCGCCCTCCTGCTCGAATCCCGCCTCGACACCCTCACCCACCCGACCGGCTGGCCCCAGCGCCACCGCGCCCTGCGCACCGCCATCGGCTGGAGCCACGAACTCTGCGCGCCCCTGGAACGGCTGCTCTGGGCCCGGCTCTCCGTCTTCCGCGGCGAGATCGACGGGGACGACGCGCGCGCCGTCTGCGCCGGAGGGCCGCTCACCGCCGACGGCGTCACACAGGCCCTCGACGGGCTCGCCCGCCAGTCCGTCCTGCGCCGGGAACCCGCCGGTCCCGACGGCCGCGCCCGCTACCGGATGCTCGACACCATCCGCGAGTACGGCACGATGTGGCTCGCCGAACTCGGCGAGGAGAAACTGCTCGCCGACCGCCACGCGGCCCACTTCGCAGGCATCGCCCGCGCCGCCCACGCCGGCTGGCCCGGCGGCGAGCAGATCGCCTGGTACCGCCGCATCACCGACACCCACGCCGACCTGTGCGCCGCGCTCAACCACCTGCTCGCCGACGACCCCGCCACCGCCGTGGAGATGACCGGCCGCGTCGCCTTCTTCTGGACCTGCTGCGGCCACCTCCACGAGGCCAGGATCTACCTGGAACGTGCCCTCGACGCCGCCCCCGCCCCCGGGCCCGACCGCACCCGCGCCCTGTGGGCCCTCGGCGTCACCG
This sequence comes from Streptomyces sp. NPDC059092, assembly GCF_042756365.1. Taxonomy (NCBI): domain Bacteria; kingdom Bacillati; phylum Actinomycetota; class Actinomycetes; order Kitasatosporales; family Streptomycetaceae; genus Streptomyces; species Streptomyces sp. NPDC059092. Next base: position 16,313 of record NZ_JBHZEJ010000056.1, on the reverse strand, counting down.
TCATGCTCCAGGGCGACCACGAGGGCGCGCACCGGCTCGGGGAGCGCTGCACCACCGCCGCCTGGCACGACCAGGACCCCGAATCCATGCTCTCCGCGGCCTACCTCCTCAGCCTCACCTGCCTGATGATGGGCCGCGCCCAGGCCTCGTACACCGTCGCCGACCGCGCCCTGCGCACCCACCCCGGCGACTTCTTCGACTCGCCGTCACAGCTCCGCTGCCGCCTGGTCCGCGTCTTCGCGCTCACCGCACTCGGCCGGTTCGACGAATCGCGCGACGAGGCCACGGAGCTGCGCCGCGTCTGCTCGGACCGCGGCGAGTGCTGGACCAGGTCGTACGCGGACTACCAACTCGCCCTGGTCTTCCTCCTCCAGGGCATGCCGTACGAGGCCGAGGCCCACGCACGCTCGATGGTCGCCGGCAAGGAGGAACTGGGCGACAGCTTCGGCATCGCCCTCGGCCTCGACCTCCTCGCCGCCGCGATCGCCGCCCAGGGCGACGGCGAGCGGGCCGCGCACGCCTACGGCACAGGACAGGCGTTCTGGCGCATGGTCGGCCATCCGCAGCGCGGCACACCGGAGTTGGCGCAGGTCCGCGACGAGTGCGAGCGGCAGGCGCGCGCGGCGGCCGGGAACCCGGCGTACGAGAACGCCTTCCACCGGGGCCTGGTCGACGACGGCCAAGGCGGTCTCACCCGCGCGCTCAGAGGCCATCTTCCGGAGGAATGAACCGAGTTGGCGGCCGGCCCGAGCGAACCACCGAAGGCAAAGCTTTCCTTGTGACCGTGTGAACGCGGCCGGGCTGGACATCCGACAGGTATGACGTCCACCGACGCGAAACGGGAAGAGAACCCGGCAGAGAACCGGGGTGACCGGGGTGACCGGAAGGACCAGGACGGGGCGCGCCCCGCGCGGCTCTCCCGCTGGGCCAAAGTGCCCCTCGCACTCGTCGTCGTGGCCGCGCTGCTCTTCCTCGGCAGCCGGCTCGATCTGCTCCCCGGATTCGGTGGTCTCTTCGGCGAGGAGACCCACGACCGCACGGGACCGACCCTGCTCCAGTCGATCCAGGACCTCGACCGCTACGAGGCCGCGTCCGGCAACTTCCAGGTCGTCGTGGACCTGGAGAAGGACACCAAGTACCTCCCGGACGCGATCCGTGGCTCCAGGACCCTCTTCGTGGGGGCGGGCACGGTCAGCTCGTACGTGGACTTCGGCTCCATCAGCGACGGAAACGTCCAGGTCGACGAGGATCGCACCGCCGCCACGATCACCCTGCCGCACGCCCGGCTCGGCAGCCCCGCCATGGACGCGGACCGCTCGTACGCCGTGTCCAAGCAGCGCGGGCTCCTCGACCGGCTCGGCGACCTCTTCTCCGACAACCCCGCCGACGAACGCGCCGTGAACCGGCTGGCCGCCCGGCACATCGGCGACGCCGCCAAGGACAGCGAACTCACCGGCCGCGCGGAGAAGAACACCACGGCCATGCTCCAGGGCCTGCTGCACTCGCTGGGCTTCACCGAGGTGAAGGTCACCTACACCTGACGGCTCTGCTCCGGCAGCGTGACCGCGCCGGCGCCCAGCCGTACGAGCCGGCCGACGAGATCGGCGAAGGCACCGTCGGCCGGCTCGTCCGCGAGGATCTTCAGCAGGATCCCGGCCATCTCCTCGTCGTACGCGGCGCTCACGGCGGACAGCGCGGCGAAGTCGTGGACGAGCTGCCACTCCAGCTCCTGGCGCGGGATCCGCCGCCCGTCCAGCCAGAGCAGCGCCTTCGACTCCGCGAGCGACACCCACGACCGTACGACCAACTCCAGCCGTGCGGGCGGCTCCTGGACCCCGAGATGGGCCAGGATCTGCTCGTACGCGGCCTGCCGCACCCCGTCGATCAGCGCGACCGTGGCCGTCCCCGAACCGGCGGCCGGGCCGCCCCGCATGAGCGCGGAGAACCCGGTGCCGTGCTCGTCGACGAAGTCGAAGAAGCGTTCCATGACCCGGTGCAGCCGCGCCCCGAGCGGTCCTTCGTGCGGCTCCAGGAACCGCGCGGCCAGCTCGTCGGCCGCCCGCCGCAACGCGGCCTCGTACAGGCTCTGCTTACCGGGAAAGTAGTGGTAGACCAGCGGCCGGGATATGCCGGCCGCCGCCGCGATGTCGTCGATCGACACATCCTCGGGGGAGCGGTGGCTGAACAGCTCCAGCGCGACCCCGATGAGCTGCCGCTTCCGCTCCTCGACGCCCATTCTTCGGCGCACCCCGGTCGTCATGCGCACAGCCTAACCGGCTGCTTCCGTGAGATGTCGGTTACGCTCCCGGCATATGAGCACATCCGACGAGGCCGCCCCCGCCCCACTCCCGGGCCCCACCCCGGACGATCCCACCACCTCGGACGACGCACTCCGCACGGAACTGACGCCCCGTCAGGCCCGCTTGCTCCGCATCACCGTGGCCTCGGCCCTGCTGCTCACCCTGGCGACCCTGCTCGCGATCCGCCTGGCGGAACGCACGTCGGTCCTCGTCGTGGGCGTCTACGGCCTGGCGATGATCCTCTGCGGTGTGGTGATCGAACTCAGCCGCCACGGCCGCACCCGCCTCTCCACCTGGCTCCTGGCCACCGGCCTCCTCGCGGCCCTGGCGGCGGACTGGCTCCTGCTGCCGTAGCCCCGCCCCGCTCATCAGCGGAGTGCGGTCACCTCCGTGCCGTCCGTCGACCGGGCGTGGAGTTCCGCGAGGGTGTCCTGGCGGGCCCGGAGCGCGAGGGTGTTGGTCCCGGACGTGCCTGTTGCTCCGCCCGTGGCGGTGAGGGCGCGGAGGTTCGGGGTGCCCGCTGCCAGGAGGTACCAGTGGCCCGCTCGGGACTTCCACAGGACGCCTGCCAGGGCGCTCGGGTCGCGGGTGCCGCAGGCCGGGGAGTCCGCCGCTCGCGCCGCGAGTGCGGACGGGGTGGCGGGGTCGGGGGACGGGGCCTGGAAGTGGGCCAGTACGCGGCTCCCCGGGCCTCGCCAGGTCTCGGCGCGGGTGCAGAGCCAGGCGGCTGTGCCGTTGGACTCGGGGAGGGGCTGACGGGCGTACTCCCAGGAGTTCACGGAGCGTACGCCGTGCGCCCGGACCGCGGGGAGCAGGCAGGCCGTGCGGGCCCAGGCCGTTCGCTCCGCGGGCGTCGCGATGTCCCCGGGGGAGTCCGGCGGGCCTGAGGTCAGGCGCGCCGGGGTCAGTTCGCCCAGGTCGGTGAGGAGCCGAGTCGGGCCGGGGGCGGCGTGCACCTCCAGGGTGTCCCAGGAGCGGCAGGCCCCGGGAGGCGTCGCCGGGCTCGGCAGCGGGTCCGTGACGCCGTCCGCGTCCCGGTGCAGCGGGCGCGCCGGGGCGGCCGGGGTGAGCAGGTCGCGTACGGACGTGCCGGTCACCCAAGGCGCGGTCAGGTAGCGGACGTTGTCGTCCGTGCGGCCGATGACCAGGGCCTCCGAGGCCGCCTGGTCCGCGCCGTCCGTGCGGGCGAAGTCCAGCGCCGCGAGTCCGCCGGTGACGGTCTCCGCGTAGCGCACCACCCGCAGGCCGTCGTGGAGGAGCACCACGCGCACCCCGTCGACCTCACCGGCGTAGAGGAGCTGGGGCGAACCCATCGGTGGCCCCGTCGGTGTCGCCGGGGTGGCCGAGAGATGGACGGCGTCGCCCGGCCGGGCCCAGACCGTCAACGCCCGTCGCAGCAGGCCGGTGTCGCGGATCAGGGGGCCGCGCGCGGGCCAGACCGAGAAGTCGGTACGGGGTGCGGTCCGCCACGCGGCCGGTGCGATCCGCCGTACCTCGGCCGGGTCGAGGGCCGACTCCGCCGCCGGGTTCCCGGCGTACGCGGGGGCCGCCGGGCCGTTCGGGCCCCAGCCGCCGGGCAGCCAGAACAGGGCTCCGCAGACGAGCGCGCCGGTGGTGGCGGCGAGCGCGGCCCCGCGGTACTGGCGGCGGCGCATCAGGTCGGTGGGCCTGGCCTGGAGCGAGCAGGGGTCGAACTCGGTGGAGCGGAGGAGGGCGTCCGTGTCGGTGGCCTTCTCCGGCGCGGCGGACGCCGGCGCGGGGAGGGCCGGGGCATCGGACGCCGGCGCGGGGGTCGCCCGGCCGTGGGCCGCCGGGCCCTGGGGAGCCGGCGCCCGGAGGGCCGGGCCGGGGGACGCCGCCGCTGTGGCCGCCGCGAGCGCGGTGTCCGTGTCGTCCGCCCCGGCCGCGCCGAGGAGGTCCCGTACCTCCTGGTCCGCGAGAGCTTCGAGCCCGCGCAGCACGAACGCCGCCCGCGCCGGGCCCGACAAGGTGGACAGCCGCCGGTCCAGGGCGAGTTCGTCGGCGCCGCCGGAACGCGGGAAGAGCCGCAGCCCCCATACGCGGGGGAGGAGCGGCGGCAGCTGGGCGCGGCAGGGCCACGCGAAGCGGCGCAACGGGCGCCCGGCCTCCAGCGCTTGGCGCAGCACCTGGACCCGTAGGTACGCGTAGCCGGCCTGCCGGGCCGCCGTGCCGTTCACGCCGGCCCCGCGGCGCTGCCCCGGGATCCGGGCGACGCCCGGCGCCGTACGGCCACGTGGCAGCGACCGCTGCACCAGCGCGTGCGCGGTCAGCACGCGCCGGTTGCGGCCGAGGGAGGGCGGCAGCACGAGGTAGGCGATGCGCACGAGTCGGGGGTAGTGCTCCACGAGCGCCGCTTCGGCCTGTTCCAGCCCGACGGGGGTGAGCGGGGCGACGGGGGGCGCGGCTGCGGGCGCCGGCGCGGAGGCGGGTGCGGCTTTGTCTGGGGGCACGTGGAGCAGAACGATCGATGGGTCCGATGGTCACCCGCCCGCCCCGGCCGCGGAGTTCACGGTTCCCCCACACGACCCTCCGGTCACAGGGGACGATGGACGTATGCGTAAGGACCGAATTTCCGTACTATTCGCCGCCCCCGCCCTCGCCCTCTCCGTGGCGCTGACGGCGGGTTGCGGCTCGAACGACGAAAAGGCTCCCGAGGAGCCGAAGACGGTCACCGGGAGCCTGGAGGAGATCGCCTCGAAGGCGGAGTGCGACCCGGACGTACAGCACCCCAACGAGGAACTGCAGCAGGCCAACTGCGCGACGGACGACGGGAAGTACGTGCTGGTCACCTTCGCGACCGATCGCGGACTGCGCGAGTGGATCAACGAGGCGAAGCCGTACGGCGGTTCGTACCTCGTCGGCAGGAAGTGGGTCGCGGTCGGCGACGCGAAGGTGACGGAAGCGCTGCGCGGCCGGCTCGGCGGGACCGTGGAGACCGGCTCGTCGCACCACTCTGGGGGCAGTGGTGACGATGGGGGGAACGAGGGCCACTCGGGTCACGACATGAGCTGACCGCGCAGCGCGGGTCTGGGGGTGGGGGGACCGGTGGTGGTACGGGGAGGGCGGACCCTCCCCGTACCACCGGACTACCGGCGGCTCACGCGCGTACGCGCGGCACGCGAGCGAGGTGAGTGACGTGAGTGAGGTGAGCGCGTGCTCACTTGCACTTCTTGCCGGTGTTGATGCAGTTGACCATGGTGTTCATCAGGTTCTCGTCGAAGACGTTGATGAAGTCGCCGTGGTCGGTGACGGGCTTGTGGAGCTGCTCCGGGAAGGAGTCCACCGCGAAGCCCGGGCCCGGCGGGACGTCGTAGACGATCCGCTGCTGGAGCTGCGGGATGGCCTTGAAGCCGTTGCCGCAGTTGCCGTTGCCGTCGGCGAACGCCACGTGGGTGCGGTGGTTGGCGCTGTCCGCGTTCACACCGTCCCAGCAGCTCTGGAACTTGAACGTACGCACGACCTGGCTGCCTTCGGGGCAGATCGGGTACTTGTCCTTGAGCTGGCGGTCCTCGAAGCCGGTGCAGCTCCAGGAGGCGTTGGCGTTGGCCGTACCGTTCACGAACGCCTTGGCGTCACCGGTGATGATCCGCATGAGGCGGGGCATCGCCGTGACCTTCGCCTTGGAGCTGCCCACGAAGGTGTTGGTGACCTGCGACGGCGTCTGGATGATGCCGACGTTGCCTTCCTTGCCACCGCCGTCGGAGTTGGCGTCGGCCTCTTCCTGGCCGTTCTGGAGCCGGAGCACCGGCCAGAAGTACGAGGACTTGTCACCCTGGTTCGAACAGGTGGTCTCGGCCGCGGCCAGGCTCTCGTCGGTCGCGAAGGCGTCGTTGGCCTGGTTGCCGATGTAGTCGTGGAAGTGGTGGGCGCCGTTGGTCACACCCGGGGCGACGATGACATTGTCCGAGTTGAACAGACCGGCCTCGTTGCGGCCGCACTCGGTGGAGAAGGTGCCCTTCGATCCGCCGCGGCCGTTACGGGCCTTCTGGGCGTTGGGCTGGACGGTCGTGATGTCGACGAAGTCGGAGGCTTCGGGGCCGTTACCAGCCTGGCCGCCGCCCGCACCGCCATTCTGGCCGCCGTCCTGACCTTGGTCCTGACCGCCATTCTGACCGCCGTTCTGGCCCTGGTCCTGGCCGCCGGCGCCGTTCTGGCCGCCGTTCTGACCCTGGTCCTGGCCGCCGTTCTGACCGTTGCCCTGGCCGCCGTTCTGGCCGCCGTTCTGGCCGTTCTGTCCGTTGCCCTGGCCGCCGCCGTTCTGGCCGCCGCCCCGCCCGCCGCCGTTGCCCGCGTTGGCGTTGTTGTCGGCGCGCAGCGTGCAGTTGGAGAGTGCCTCCAGCCCCTGCGGCTTGGTGCCCACCCGGCCCATCGCGATCGAGATCCGGTCGAGCGCCGCGAACCGCTTCGCCTTCAGCGGGCTCAGAATGGCGTTGTTGGCGTATCCCGAGTCCTGCTCTATCGCTCTCTTCTCGCTGGCGAACCGCGCGTAGGCCTCGGTGATCTGGGTGTCCATCTTGGCCAGTTCGCGGTCGACCTCGGCCCGGGCCGCCTCAGGGACCTGCGTCAGCTTGGTCGACGGGTCCGGGCAACTGATGGTCGACCATGACTGAGCCACGTTCTGGTTCGCCTGCGAGGACTTGCCCTCGCCCGCCGATGCGTAGACATTGACCGCTGCCAGACCACCCCCGCCCAGGAGCAGGGCAGCCCCGGCGACGATCGCCCGGTTCGCCACTGTGGAGCGTTTTCTCGATGTGCGTGACATGGAACTCCTCAAGCTTCGTTGCCGATTACAGGAAAATCGCGGCAGGGGGAGAAGCGAAGCGCTCCGTTCCATACGGGCCTCAAACGCGAGGTGTTCAGCGGCCCGTGGAATTCATAGAAACCTCCATCGACAAACCGGGCGGATGCCCCTCATCCGGACCTTCGGCCGCCTTCCAGATAGGCGAGGACCGCGAGCACCCGCCGGTTGTCGTCGTCCGACACCGGCAGATCGAGCTTCGCGAAGATGTTCGACGTGTGTTTGGCCACCGCCCTCTCGGTGACGAAGAGTTGGCCCGCGATCGCGGCGTTCGAACGCCCCTGTGCCACCAGCTCCATGACCTCGCGCTCGCGCGGCGTCAGCCCGCCGATCGGCTCGTCCCGGGAGTGCCGGGAGAGCAGCCGCGAGATCACCTGCGGATCCATCGCCGTACCGCCCGCGGCGACCCGGCGTACCGCGTCGATGAACTGCTCCGCGTCGAAGACCCGGTCCTTCAGCAGGTATCCGACCCCGCCGTTACCGTCCGCCAGCAGCTCCCGCGCGTACAACTGCTCGACGTGCTGCGAGAGTACGAGGACGGGCAGCCCGGGGCGCGCCCGCCGCGCGGCGAGCGCGCACTGGAGGCCCTCGTCCGTGTGGGACGGCGGGAGCCGGACGTCGACGACAGCGACGTCCGGCTCCAACTCGGCGAGCGCGGTGGTGAGTTCGGGGCCGCTCTCCACCGCGGCCACGATCTCGAACCCGAACGCCTCCAGCATCCGGACGAGGCCGTCGCGGAGCAGGAAGAGATCTTCGGCTAGGACAACGCGCAAGGAAGCTCCATGGTCACCATGGTGGGACCGCCCGCGGGGCTGCTGACGGCCAGGACACCGTCGAATGTACCGAGCCGCCGTTCCAGACCGCTCAGCCCCGACCCCCGGCCGATCTCCGCGCCGCCGCGGCCGTTGTCGGTGACCGCGACCCGCAGCATGCCCTCGGCATACGAGATGTCCACCCACACCCGGTCGGCGTCCGCGTGCTTGACGACATTGGTCAGCGCCTCGCTCACCGCGAAGTACGCGGCCGACTCGACCGGCGCGTCGGCGCGGCCCGGCAGCTCCACATCGACCTCGGGCTCCAGCGGCAGCGGCAGCCGCAGCGCCAACTCCTTCACGGCGTCGCCGAGTCCGCGTTCGGCCAGCACCGGCGGATGGATCCCGCGCACGAGGTCACGCAGCTCGGTGAGGGCGTCCGCCGAGGACTGCCGCGCCTTGCTGATCAGCTCCTTCGCCTTGGCGGGATCCTTCTCGATGAGCGCCTCCACGGTGCCCAGGTCCATGCCCACGGCGACCAGCCGGGCCTGCGCCCCGTCGTGCAGATCACGTTCGATACGGCGCAGCTCGGCGGCCGAGTTGTCCACGGCGTCGTGCCGGGTCTCCGTGAGCCGCTCGATCCGCTCGGCCAGCGCCTGGCCGGGGGCGGGGGCCAGCAGCGCGGCGGTCAGCCGGAAGTGCAGGCGCAGCAGATCGGGGCAGTAGCGCAGACCGACGCCGAACAGCACCAGGCCGACCGCCGCGGCGGCGAGACCGGTCGACTGGCTGCTGACGCGGACGAATGTGTACCAGTACCCGTTGTCGACGAAGACCCGCCACAGCCCCGCGCCAAGGACGAACCCCTCCACCGGGTAGATCAGCAGGACGGCCGTCAGCAGCGAGGTGAAGAAGCCGGCCGTCATGTCGACGAGCAGCCACTGGATGTCGCGCCAGGTCGCCGGGTCCTTGAGCATCAGCGTGCAGCGCTCCACCTGCCCCGTGATCCCGGTCCGCAGGTCCGGTGGGAAGGGGCGGTACGGGACCGGGATCCGTACGTCGGACCAGGTGGCCGCGAGCAGCCGGCGCTGATTGGCGTAGGCGCGGAGCCCGGTCAGCACGGCGGGGGTGGTGAAGACGCCGACCCCCAGGACGATGAAGACGATCGAGACCACGGTCACCACGAAGAAGACGATCGACACCGGCAGGCCCACGACGGCCAGCACCAGTCCACGCCCGGCCGCCAGCGCCGCCTCACGAGGCCGTGACCTGCTTGCCGGCCCGGCCCCGTCGCCCGGACCGCCGGCTGTGACGCTGTTCATGGCTCGTTCGCCCCTTTCCCGGCCGGAAGGACCCGAAGGCATCGACGGCCTCGATGGCTCCCGACGGCTCGGATGTTCCGGTCTCCCCGGTACGACTGCGTATACGACTACGCGTACGACTACGTGTACGACTACGTGTACGACCACCAGTCTGACCGGAGGGAGAAGGAGGGGGTAGCCGGTCCGCACCCGGCCCGGGGTGTACCCAGCACCACCTCCGGGGAGTCGCGGCTTTTGGGCTCTGCCGTCTTCCGCTTCGGGGTGACACCATGTGCGGACCATGACAGAGACCGGATCGCCACTCCGCGCCCTGCGCGCCGCCGCCTTCGCGGCCGTGTGCGTGACGCTGACGGCGGTGGGGCACGCGCTCGCCTCGGCCGGGTCAGGTTCCGGCTCCGGGCCAGGTTCCGGTACGCGGGGCGCGTCCGGCGCGGCGGAGGGCCACGAGCTCTCGTTGACGGTCCTGCTGGCGGCGTTCGCGGTGACCGCGGGCGCCGCCTGGCTCGCGGGCGGGCGGCGCCGGGGCGCCCTGTCGATCGGCACCGGGCTGCTCACCGTCCAGGTCCTGCTGCACCTGGTCTTCGCCGGGGCGCTGCCGTACGGACCCACCGCGTCCCGGCACGCACCGCACACCGGTACGGGCACGGGCGCCGGTTCCGGTTCCGGCGTCGACATGAGTGGCGGCATGGGATTCGGCATGGGCGCGGGCGCGGGCATAGGCATGGAGACGGCGGCGGAACCGGAGGCCGGGCCGGCGCTGGGGCTGAGGCTCGCGCTGGAAGAGCTGTTCGGCGGATCCCCCGCCATGCTCGCCGCCCACCTCCTCGCGGCGGTCGTCTGCGCCCTCTGGCTCGCCCAGGGCGAGGCCGCGCTCTTCCGCCTCGCGCACGCCGTCGGGGCCCTCGCCTTCACCCCGCTCCGGCTGCTGCTCACCGCCGTGACGCCGCCCGCCGCGCCCCGGCTGATCCGGCCCCGACCCGGCACGTCGTCCCGGGCCCGCCGACTCCGGGGCGTCGTCCTCGCGCACACGGTCTCCCGCCGGGGGCCGCCCGCGCGCCGTGCACCTCGCGCCACGGCCCCGGGAGCCGCCGCCACCGCTGTCTGACGCGGAGGGGACGGCCGGGGTTCCTTCAGGCCCATCCGGCCTTCCCCATGCCGAATCCAACGCCTAGGACAGTCATGGCCATTGACGACCCCGCACAGGGGACGGACACGTCCGACAGAACCCCGGACGCCACCCCGACCACCCCCGACCCAGCCCCGACCACGCCCGCCCCAGCCCCGACCTCCCCGTGGGGTGCCCTGCGCCCCCTCGTGCTGCGGCTCCACTTCTACGCGGGCCTGCTGATAGCCCCGCTCCTGCTGGTCGCCGCCACCACCGGCCTCCTCTACTCCCTCTCCTACCAGGCGGAGAAGGTCATCTACCGCCATGAGCTGCGGGCCCCGGTCGGCGACCGTACGGTCCCGCTCTCCGACCAGCTCGACGCCGCCCGTGCCGCCCACCCGGAGGGCACCGTCACCTCCGTACGCCTCCCGTCGGAGGAGGGCGCGACCACCCGGGTCCTCATGTCCACGCCCGACAGTGAGGAGTTCAAGTCCCTCGCTGTCTTCGTCGACCCGTACACGGCGGAGGTACGTGGCGCCCTCACCAGTTACGGCAGTTCGGGCGCACTGCCGGTGCGTACCTGGCTCTCCGAGGTGCACCGCCACCTCCAGCTCGGCGAGCCGGGCCGCGTCTACAGCGAACTCGCCGCGAGCTGGCTGTGGGTGGTGGCCCTCGGCGGGCTGCTGCTCTGGGTCGGCCGCAAGCGCGCTTCGAAACGCGCGCTGGTGGTGCCCGAGCGCGGCGCCACCGGCCGGCGCAGGACACTGTCGCTGCACGGCTCGCTCGGGATGGTGGCCGTGACCGGACTGGTGCTGCTCTCCGCCACGGGGCTGACATGGTCGGCGTACGCGGGCGAGAACATCACCGCGATCAAGGACCAGCTCGGCTCGGCCACCCCCGTCGTCTCCGCGGCGCTCGACAGCGGCGCGGACGCCGGCACGGGGGCGGGTACGGGCGGCGGACACGAAGGCCACGAGTCCATGCCCGGTATGGAAGGCATGGAGGGAATGGAGGGCGTGCACGGCAAGGGCGGTACCGACATCGGCGTCGACCTCGCCGTGGTCGCCGCCCGCCAGGCCGGTCTCGACGGGCCGATCGCGGTGACCCTGCCGACCGAGGGCACGGGCTATGTCGTCGCGCAGACGGACAACCAGTTCCCGGTCCGGCTCGACTCGGTCTCCGTCGACCCCGCCGGCGGCATGATCATGGACGAACTGCGGTTCGCCGACCACCCGGTGCTCGCCCAGCTCACCCGCGTCGGGATCGACGCGCACATGGGTCTCTTCCTCGGCCTCGCCAACCAGCTCCTGCTGGCGGCCCTGGCCCTCGCCCTGATCCTGCTCATCGTCTGGGGCTACCGCATGTGGTGGCTGCGCCGCCCCACCAAGGAGCGGCGGCTGAGCGCGGGCCGGCCCATGGCGCGCGGCGCCTGGCGGAAGGTGCCGCTGCGCCTGCTGCTGCCGCTCGGGGTGGCCGCGGCGCTGATCGGCTGGTTCCTGCCGCTGCTCGGCATCAGCCTGCTGGTGTTCCTCGCGCTGGACGCCGCGCTGGGCCTGCGGACCCGCGCACGGGCGGCCCGTACCTGATCCGTACCTGACCCGTAGGGGGTCTCCGTACCCGCACCCGTACGTCGAGGAGCCCCGCCGTTCCGGTTCGCCGACCGGACCGGCGGGGCTCCCGTGCTCCGCGGATCAGGGAATGTACTTGTAGCCGACGCGCCGTACGGTCTGGATCGTACGGCGGTGGTCCGCGCCCAGCTTGCGGCGCAGCCGCGCCACATGGACGTCGACGGTCCGCCCGTCGCCCACGTGTCCGTACCCCCAGACCGTGGTCACCAACTGGTCGCGGCTGTGCACCCGGTGGGGGTGCGCCACGAGATGGGCGAGGAGTTCGAATTCGAGATACGTGAGATCGAGCGGCCGGCCGTCCACGACGGCGGTCCGCCGCACGCCGTCGACCAGCACGGGCCCGCCGCCCGCCGGGGTCTGCGCCGGGGCCGTACCCGGAGCGGCGGCGAGAGCGGGGGACAGGGCGGGCGTGAAGGCCCCGGCCGGATGCTGGTCGGCCGGGACGAGCACGAGGTAGCCGATCATCGGCGGCTGTCCCGGCAGCGAGGGCAGGGTGTGCTGGGGCGCGGGCAGCCAGGTCGCGCCCGGCGGCAGGAAGTCCGCCACCTGACCAGCGGGGACGCCCACGGAGACGCCGGGCGTCTCGTCGTTGTCGACGGCCCGGAGCCGGTGACGGCCGGGCGAGGAGAAGGAGGAACCGGGAAGGGAGGAAAGGGAGTTCGCCATGAGGGGTCAGCTCTTTCGCGCGGAGGACTCGTCGGATCGTCGAGTCGACGAGGACGGACGGGACGTACGTCTGCGCGGCGGCCGAAGGCCAGAAGAATGGCTTTAGAGGGCCGGCGCGTTCCTCACGCGGCAACACACCCGGTCGAAGTCGTGATGCTGCCGGGACGGCCAGAACGGCTCCAGGTCGAAGAGACCCCTCGCGGTGTACTGGAAGCTGGCCATGACCCCATTGAAGCAGATGTCGCAGGAGCGCAGCAGCCTCCTCACCTCAATCCTGACGACGGAGGGGGCGGGCGCCCGTACGGCACCCGCCCCCTCCGCGAAATCCGGGAGACCTCAGGGGAGACCCCCGGGGGAGACCCCGGAAAGACCTGCCCTCGACCCGGACCCGGACCTAGACCTGACCGGCCTTCTCCAGCGCGGTGCAGCACGTGTCCACGATCAGCCGCGTGACCACGTACGGGTCGACGTTGGCGTTGGGGCGGCGGTCCTCGATGTAGCCCTTGCCGTCCTTCTCGACCTGCCACGGGATACGGACCGAGGCGCCGCGGTCCGAGACGCCGTAGCTGTACTCGTTCCACGGGGCGGTCTCGTGCAGACCGGTCAGGCGGTCGTCGATGCCCGCGCCGTAGTTCTTCACGTGGTCCAGCGGCTTCGAGCCCTCGCCCAGGGACTCGCACGCGGTGATGATCGCCTCGTACCCCTCGCGCATCGCCTTGGTCGAGAAGTTCGTGTGCGCGCCCGCGCCGTTCCAGTCGCCCTTCACCGGCTTCGGGTCGAGCGTCGCGGAGACGCCGAAGTCCTCGGCGGTGCGGTAGAGCAGCCAGCGCGCCACCCAGAGCTGGTCCGAGACCTCCAGCGGCGTCAGCGGGCCGACCTGGAACTCCCACTGACCCGGCATGACCTCGGCGTTGATCCCGGAGAGGCCGAGACCCGCCGTGAGGCAGTTGTCCAGGTGCGCCTCGACGACGTCACGGCCGAAGATCTCGTCCGAGCCGACGCCGCAGTAGTAGCCGCCCTGCGCGGCAGGGAAGCCGCCCTCGGGGAAGCCGAGCGGGCGGGCGCCCTTGAAGAAGGTGTACTCCTGCTCGATGCCGAAGATCGACTCCTGGGCGGCGAACTTCTCCGCGACCTCCGCCAGCGCCGCACGCGTGTTGGACTCGTGCGGCGTCATGTCGATGTTGAGGACCTCGCACAGGACGAGGACGTCGTCCCCGCCGCGGATCGGGTCGGGACAGGAGAAGACCGGCTTGAGTACGCGGTCGGAGGCGTGGCCCTCGGCCTGGTTGGTGCTCGACCCGTCGAAGCCCCAGATGGGCAGCTCGGCGCCGTCGCTGAGGATCTTCGTCTTCGAGCGCAGCTTCGCGGTCGGCTCGGTACCGTCGATCCAGATGTACTCAGCCTTGAACGTCACGGGGCCTCATCCTTTGCGGGTGCAGCAGGTTTGACCCGAAGCCTCGCAATGTGCGGTTTCCCTGCCGTTGCCCTTCTGTGAACCGCGTGTTACTCAGGCTTGTTCTGTGGCGTTTTGCTCCGCGCCTGCCACGCTGCCTTACGGCCGACCGCGTGTGCCCTGCGCAGCGAACAGAACCCGGCGGTCCCGACCGGCCGCAGCGGCTCGACGTCCGTGGTCCGGAGCGTCTCGGCCGTACGCCCCGGATGCCGGTCGTGCGCCACCGGCCGGCTGACGCGACGTAACACCGAGGGCTCCCCGCCCCGCCACCGGTTTTCTTCCCTCCGGCCGGGCTCACGGGTCACACTGGCCCGCATGGACAAGCTACGTATCGGACTCCTCGGCACGGGCCCGTGGGCGGAGCACACGCACGCCCCCGCGCTGGCCGCCCACGCCGAAATCGAATTCAGCGGCGTCTGGGGGCGGCGCCCCGAGGCCGCCGCCGCGCTCGCCGCGGCCCACTCCACCACCGCCCACTCCGGCGAGGTCGGCCTCGACGCGCTCTTCGCCGCGAGCGACGCCGTCGCCTTCGCCCTGCCGCCGGACGTACAGGCGCCGCTGGCGGCCCGCGCGGCGGCGGCCGGATGCCACCTCCTGCTGGACAAGCCGGTCGCGACGACGGTACGGGACGCCCGCGAGGTCGCGGACGCGGTGGCCGCCGCCAGGGTGGCGTCCGTGGTCTTCTGCACGCTGCGGTTCGCGCGCGGTACCGCCGGCTGGGTGGACGAACAGGCCGCGAAGGGCGGCTGGTTCACGGCCCACGCGCAGTGGCTCGGCGCGCTCTACGCGCCGGGGGGGACGAGCCCGTACGCCGAGTCCCCGTGGCGCCGCGAGAAGGGGGGACTGTGGGACGTCGGCCCGCACGCGCTGTCCGCGCTGCTCCCGACGCTGGGCGACGTGGCATCGGTGACGGCCGTACGGTCGGAGCCGGACCTCACCCATCTCGTCCTGCGCCACGTGTCCGGGGCTGCCAGCACGGTGACGCTCAGCCTGAGCGCACCGAGGGCGGGCGCGGGTACGGGGGTGGAACTGAGGGGTGAGCACGGCATCGCGGTGCTCCCGGGCGACTGGGGCAACCCGGTGGACTCCTTCGGGACGGCGATCGACGCCCTGCTGGAGTCGGCCCGCACGGGCGCGCCGCACGCGTGCGACGTACGGTTCGGCCTCCGGCTGACGGAGATCCTTGCCGAGGCGGAAGCACAGGTGGAAGCGGAGGCGGGAGCGTAGGCGGAGACGTAAACGAGGGCGCGGGCGTAGGCGGGGACGTCAGGCGGGGACGTCAGGTGGGGACATGGTCAAGGGCGCGCCCCGGGGCCACGGCATGGTTCGCCCTCCGGAGCGGCGGCTGCGGCGGCCCGCTCACCGGGCCAGGGCGTCCCGTACCGCCTCGTCGGTGCGCGCCACCACGGCCGTACCGTCGTCCGCCGTGATGATCGGCCGCTGGATCAGCTTCGGGTGCGCGGCGAGCGCGGCGATCCAGCGCTCCCGCGAACCGGCGTCCCGCGCCCACTCGTTGACGCCCAGCTCCTTCGCCTCGGCTTCCTGGGTCCGCGTGATGTCCCACGGTTCGAGCCCGAGGCGGCCGAGCACCGCCCGGATCTCGTCCTCGGACGGCACGTCCTCCAGGTACCGGCGGACGGTGTACGAGGCACCCTCCTCGTCGAGCAGGGTGAGCGCGCCGCGGCACTTGGAACAGGCGGGATTGATCCAGATCTCCATGGTCCCGAGCCTACCCCCGGGCGCCCTCTCCCCCATCCGTTCCCCGCCCGTCAAACCGGGTCTGGCCAGGGGCGATTGTCAGTGGTGGGCGGTAAAATGGAGGGAGTTCGTGAGGGTCCCACCACCACGCCGGGAGGCTGACGATGGCTGTTGCCACCATCACGGAGAAGTCCTTCGAAACCGCCCCGACTCCACCCGCCCCGTCCGTCAGGTCCGCTGCTTCCGCCCGGTCCGCAGCGTCCACCGCGTCCACCAAGTCCGCTCCTTCCGCTCCGTCCGTCGTCAAGCGCAAGCCGCTGCCCGCAGGCCGGCCCCGGGAGTGGTACGAGAGCCACAACCGCCGGCTCAAGGCCATGCGCCTCGCCATCGCCCTGCTCGACTCGGGCGTGTATCAGCCGGGGAGCGCGCCCAACCGCCGGATACGGAGCACGGCGGCCCGGATCGGGATCCACCCGCCGTCCAACACCACCTGCCGCATGGTGCGCGAGCTGATCGGCTGACGGATCGGCCGGCCGATCGGCCCCGGCCCGCGCCCGCGCCGCTCCCTCCGTC
>NZ_JBHZEJ010000055.1:39706-57433 GCF_042756365.1 Streptomyces sp. NPDC059092 | reverse complement strand
GGGGCCCCCAATCTCTCACCTCAAACCCCCCGCCGTGGGGGGGGGCCCCGGCCCCCCCCCCCACACCCCCCCCGGGCCCCCCCGCGGGCGCGGGGGGGGCGGCCCGGGCGGGGGGGGCCCCGCCCCCCCCGGGGCCGCCCACAGGGGAGCGCTGTCCGCCCCGTTCACGGATGGGGCAAGAATGGGGGCCATGAGCGACAGCCCAGCCCCTCTCGCCGATCCGCATATCGTCTTCGATCCGATCGAAGGCCGCCGTGACATCGTCGTCCTCGGCTCCACCGGATCCATCGGTACGCAGGCCATCGACCTGGTCCTGCGCAACCCCGACCGCTTCCGTGTCACCGCGCTCTCCGCCGCGGGCGGCCGCGTCGCGCTCCTCGCCGAGCAGGCGTGGCGGCTACGGGTCCGTACCGTGGCCGTCGCGCGCGAGAGCGCCGTACCCGCCCTCCGGGAGGCACTCGGCGCGCGGTACGGGGCGGGCGAACAGCTTCCCGAGATCCTCGCCGGCCCCGACGCCGCCACCGAACTCGCCGCCTCGGAGTGCCACACCGTCCTGAACGGCATCACCGGCTCCATCGGGCTTGCCCCCACACTCGCCGCGCTGACGGCGGGCCGTACGCTCGCGCTCGCCAACAAGGAGTCGCTGATCGTCGGCGGCCCCCTGGTCAAGGCCGTGGCGAAGCCCGGCCAGATCATCCCCGTCGACTCCGAGCACGCCGCGCTCTTCCAGGCGCTGGCCGCCGGCACCCGCGCCGATGTGCGCAAGCTCGTCGTGACGGCCTCAGGAGGACCCTTCAGGGGCCGTACGAAGGCCGATCTGGCGGGCGTCACCCCCAAGGACGCCCTCGCGCACCCGACCTGGGCCATGGGCCCGGTGATCACGATCAACTCCGCGACCCTCGTGAACAAGGGGCTCGAAGTGATCGAGGCGCACCTCCTCTACGACATTCCCTTCGAACGCATTGAGGTAGTTGTCCACCCTCAGTCGTATGTTCACTCGATGGTGGAATTCAAGGACGGTTCGACCCTGGCCCAGGCGACCCCGCCCGACATGCGCGGGCCGATCGCCCTCGGTCTCGGCTGGCCTGAGCGGGTGCCTGACGCCGCGCCCGCGTTCGACTGGACCAAGGCTTCGACCTGGGAGTTCTTCCCGCTCGACGGCGAGGCGTTCCCGTCCGTGGGGCTTGCCCGGCACGTGGGAACCGTGGGCGGCACGGCCCCGGCGGTGTTCAATGCGGCGAACGAGGAGTGCGTGGACGCGTTCCTCGCGGGGCGCCTGCCGTTCAACGGCATCATGGAGACGGTCACCGCGGTTGTCGCAGAGGCGGAGCGCGATGGTCCTCGTGCACGGGCGGAGGGGGGCTCGGGGCCGGGTGGTACGGCGGGAACCTCGCTCACCCTTGCCGACGTCCTCGAAGCCGAGACCTGGGCCCGTGCCCGGGCCCGCGAGACAGCAGCACAATTCAGTGACGTACGTCAGCCAAGCGAAGAACAGCCGGCGGAGGCTCGCGCATGACGATTCTGTTGACGGTTCTGGGCATCCTTGTGTTTGTCGCGGGGCTGCTCTTCTCCATCGCCTGGCACGAACTCGGCCATCTGTCCACGGCCAAGCTCTTCGGCGTCCGGGTGCCTCAGTACATGGTGGGGTTCGGGCCGACCATCTGGTCACGTAAGAAGGGCGACACGGAGTACGGCCTCAAGGCCATCCCCATGGGCGGCTACATCCGCATGATCGGGATGTTTCCGCCGGGACCCGACGGACGTATCGAGGCGCGCTCCACGTCGCCGTGGCGCGGGATGATAGAGGATGCTCGCTCCGCTGCCTTCGAGGAGCTCGAACCCGGTGACGAGAAGCGCCTCTTCTACACGCGCAAGCCGTGGAAACGCGTCATCGTGATGTTCGCCGGTCCTTTCATGAACCTCGTACTCGCCGCCGTGATCTTCATGAGCGTCGCGATGGGCTTCGGCTTCCAGACGCAGACCACGACGGTCGCCGGCGTCCAGAAATGCGTGATCTCGCAGAGCGACAAGCGCGACTCGTGCGAGAAGGGCGACCCCGTCTCGCCCGCCCAGGCGGCCGGCCTCAAAGAGGGCGACAAGATCGTCGCCTTCAACGGCAAGCACGTCGACGACTGGTCCACGCTCTCCAACCTGATCCGCGGCACGATCGGCCCCGCCACCATCACCGTGCAGCGCGACGGTACGGAGCAGGTCCTGCAGGCCACGCTCGCCAAGAACATGGTGGCCGCGAAGGACTCGAACGGGGAGGCCATTCCCGACAAGTACGTTCCCGCCGGCTATCTCGGGTTCGCCGCCTCCACGGAGATCCTCCCGCTCTCCTTCACCGAGTCCGTGGACCGGATGGGCGACATGATCGGGAACGGTGTCGAGTCGATCATCGCGCTGCCTTCCAAGATCCCCGACCTGTGGAGCGCGGCCTTCGGGGACGGCCCGCGGAAGGACGACTCGCCGGTCGGAGTGGTCGGCGCGGCGCGCATCGGCGGCGAGGTGATGACGCTCGACATTCCGGCGCAGAACCAGATCGCGATGATGCTGTTCCTCCTCGCGGGGTTCAACCTCTCGCTCTTCCTCTTCAACATGCTTCCGCTGCTCCCCCTCGACGGTGGCCATATCGCGGGCGCGCTCTGGGAGTCCCTGCGGCGCAGGCTCGCACGGCTCTTCAAGCGCCCAGACCCGGGCCCCTTCGACGTGGCGAAGCTGATGCCGGTCGCGTACGTCGTGGCAGGGATCTTTATCTGCTTCACCCTGCTCGTCCTGGTCGCCGACGTCTTCAACCCAGTCCGAATCAGTTGATACCGGCCGTTTCGCCGCGGCCGGACACCATTTGTGTCCGGCCGCTTACCGGTGGGTGGACTTCTCGCGAGGATGTGCCCATGCGGCACACGGTGGCGTAATCTCGGGTGCTGGAGCCCGCCGATCTTCGGGACCTTGATCCACACCTTGGGGTTGCAGAGCAGATGACCGCAATTTCTCTCGGAATGCCGTCCGTTCCGACGAAGCTCGCCGATCGAAGGGTCAGCCGTCAGATCCAGGTCGGGTCGGTGGCGGTTGGTGGGGACGCGCCGGTGTCGGTGCAGTCGATGACGACGACGCGTACGTCGGACATTGGTGCCACGCTGCAGCAGATTGCCGAGTTGACGGCGTCCGGGTGTCAGATTGTGCGGGTGGCGTGTCCCACGCAGGATGATGCGGACGCGTTGGCCGTGATCGCGCGGAAGTCACAGATTCCGGTGATCGCGGATATTCATTTCCAGCCGAAGTACGTGTTCGCGGCGATTGACGCCGGGTGTGCGGCGGTACGGGTGAATCCCGGGAACATCAAGCAGTTCGACGACAAGGTGCGGGAGATCGCGCGGGCCGCGGGGGACGCGGGGACGCCGATCCGCATCGGGGTGAACGCCGGGTCGTTGGACGCGCGGTTGCTGGCGAAGTACGGGAAGGCGACTCCGGAGGCGCTGGTCGAGTCGGCGCTGTGGGAGGCATCGCTCTTCGAGGAGCACGGTTTCCGCGACATCAAGATCTCGGTGAAGCACAACGATCCGGTGATCATGGTGAACGCGTACCGGCAGCTCGCCGCGCAGTCCGACTATCCGCTGCACCTGGGCGTGACGGAAGCCGGTCCTGCGTTCCAGGGCACCATCAAGTCCGCGGTGGCGTTCGGTGCGCTGTTGTCGGAGGGGATCGGGGACACGATCCGGGTCTCGCTGTCGGCTCCGCCGGCGGAGGAGGTCAAGGTCGGTATCCAGATTCTGGAGTCGTTGAATCTGCGGCAGCGGCGTCTGGAGATCGTGTCGTGTCCGTCGTGCGGGCGGGCGCAGGTGGACGTGTACAAGCTGGCCGATGAGGTGTCGGCGGGGCTGGAGGGCATGGAGGTCCCGCTGCGCGTGGCAGTGATGGGCTGTGTGGTGAACGGTCCGGGTGAGGCACGTGAGGCTGATCTCGGCGTGGCGTCGGGGAACGGCAAGGGGCAGATCTTCGTCAAGGGCGAGGTCATCAAGACCGTCCCGGAGTCGAAGATCGTGGAGACCCTGATCGACGAGGCCATGAAGATCGCCGAACAGATGGAGAAGGACGGCATCGCCTCGGGCGAGCCCGAGGTCTCCGTGAGCTGACCGCG
Organism: Streptomyces sp. NPDC059092; assembly: GCF_042756365.1. Taxonomy (NCBI): domain Bacteria; kingdom Bacillati; phylum Actinomycetota; class Actinomycetes; order Kitasatosporales; family Streptomycetaceae; genus Streptomyces; species Streptomyces sp. NPDC059092. The sequence continues at coordinate 53,295 of NZ_JBHZEJ010000055.1, read as the reverse complement.
ATCCCGGTCCTTCGCGCGGAGTCTTCGTACGTGGTCCCGCGGCCCCCGTTCCTCGGACGTCGGGCGCGGGACCGTGGTGGTTACGGGCGCGTCGTACGAAGCGCAGCGGATTCCGCGGTAGGGGAGCCGTGGGCGACCAGTACGAGGCGCCCACGGCTGCCCCGTACGCCGCGACTACACCTACCCGTGCGGTTCCCGGCCGCGCCCCGCCCCGTACGCCGCGGCTACGCCCCGTACGGCACAGGCTGTGCGCCCGCCCCGTACCGCCGCGGCTGGGCCTGCCTTCGCACCGGCCCCACCGCACCGCCCCCGTACGCCGCGCCCCGTCGGTCCCGCGCAGCGCGACAGACGGGGCGTACAGGGGCGTACGGGGCCTGCTACACGCAGGCGAGCGGCGCGTCACAGAGCCGCCGGGTACAGTGCGGAGATCGGCATACGTATGGTGAGGCCCCCTCGTGTTGACGCAGACCACCACCCGGGTCCTCGAACCCAGTGAACTCGGCGCCGCGCTCGCCATCCTGGAGAGCGAGCCCGTCGCCAACGCATTCGTCACGTCCCGCGTCCAGGTCGCCGGACTCGACCCCTGGCGCCTCGGCGGCGAGATGTGGGGCTGGTACGAGGACGGCCGGCTCCGCTCGCTCTGCTACGCCGGAGCCAATCTCGTCCCGATCTGCGCCACCCCCGAGGCCGTCCGCGCCTTCGCGGACCGCGCCCGCAGGACCGGCCGCCGCTGTTCCTCCATCGTCGGCCCCGCCGCGCCCACCGCCGCGCTGTGGCGCCTTCTGGAGCCGAACTGGGGCCCCGCCCGCGAGGTCCGCGCCCACCAGCCGCTGATGGTCACCGAGGAACTCGCCGCCGCCGTCGCGCCCGATCCCTTCGTACGCCGCATCCGCAAGGACGAACTCGCAGTGATCATGCCTGCCTGTGTGGCCATGTTCACCGAGGAGGTAGGCGTCTCCCCGCTCGCGGGCGACGGCGGACTGCTCTACCAGGCGCGTGTCGCCGAACTCGTCGGATCAGGGCGCTCGTTCGCCCGCATAGAGGACGGCAGAGTCCTCTTCAAGGCCGAGATCGGCGCGGCCACCTCGCAGGCCTGCCAGATCCAGGGCGTCTGGGTGGACCCCGAGTTTCGGGGACGTGGCCTCTCCGAGTCCGGCATGGCAGCCGTCGTACGGTACGCGCTCGCCGATGTCGCGCCCATAGTGAGCCTCTACGTGAACGACTACAACGCCCCCGCCAGAGCCTCCTACCGGCGCGTAGGCTTCCACGAAGTGGGCGCCTTCATGAGCGTGCTGTTCTGAAAGTAAGGTTCGGCCATGCCGAGCATCCCCGGGGGCGCCCCCCGTACCCCCGACGTACAGGTAGGGCCGGTCGATCTCGCCGCGCGCGTCGACGAGGCGCTCGCCGTACAAGCCCTCGCCTTCGGCCTCAGTGACGACGAGGTCGGCGTACGGCGCCACATCGTGCTGCGGCACGTGCTGCACCGTGGCTGCCGCGCGCTCGGCGCCACCACCGCTTCGGGCCGCCTCGTCGGGTTCGTGTACGGCATGCCCAACGACCGTGCCCACTGGTGGTCCACGATCGTCGAGCCCTATCTGCGCGCCAGTGGCTCCGACGGCTGGCTCGACGACTCCTTCGTGATCACCGAACTCCATGTGCACCCCGGGTTCCAGGCACGCGGCATCGGCCGCACGCTGATCACCGCCATCACGGACGCCGCCGCGCAGCCGCGGTCGATCCTGTCCGCCATCGACGTCGAGAGCCCCGCCCGCAAGCTGTACCGGACCCTTGGGTACGAGGACCTCGCCCGCCGTGTCCACTTCCCCAGCGCACCCAAGCCGTACGCCGTGATGGGCGCCCCGCTCCCGCTGCGCGGCACGGCGCGGCGCACATACTGATTTCCGCCTGCTGCCGGACCCCGGCTAACCTCCTGGCAACACCCGAAGAAGCAGAACGCAGGAGTGCTCCCCATGTCCCAGGTCCAGCGCATGTCCCGGTTGATGGTCAAGACCTTGCGCGACGACCCGGCGGACGCCGAGACCCTCAGCCACAAGCTGCTCGTCCGCGCCGGCTACGTCCGCCGCACGTCCGCAGGCATCTGGAGCTGGCTGCCGCTCGGCAAGAAGGTCCTCGACAACATCTCGCGCGTCGTCCGCGAGGAGATGGACGCCATCGGCGCACAGGAAGTGCTGCTGCCGGCCCTGCTCCCCAGGGAGCCGTACGAGGCGAGCGGGCGCTGGGAGGAGTACGGCGACCTGCTGTTCCGCCTCAAGGACCGCAAGGGCGCGGACTACCTGCTGGGTCCCACGCACGAGGAGATCTTCACCCAGGTCGTCAAGGACCAGTGCACGTCCTACAAGGACCTGCCGGTGATGCTCTACCAGATCCAGACGAAGTACCGCGACGAGGCGCGTCCGCGCTCCGGCGTACTGCGCGGCCGTGAGTTCCAGATGAAGGACTCGTACTCCTTCGACACCACGGACGAAGGCCTGGCCGAGTCGTACGCGCTGCACCGCGCCGCCTACCAGAAGATCTTCGCCAGGATCGGGCTCGACTTCCGTATCGTCTCGGCGGTCTCCGGCGCGATGGGCGGCTCCGCGTCCGAGGAGTTCCTGGCGCCCGCCGCGGCGGGCGAGGACACCTTCGTGGACTGCCCCGTCTGCGACTACGCCGCCAACACGGAGGCCGTCACCTTCACCGCCCCGGCCGTGGAGCCCGTCGAGCACGGCCCCGTGGAGGAACTGGACACCCCCGACACCCCGACCATCGAGACGCTCGCCGCGCACCTCGGCGTGCCGGCCTCCGCCACCCTGAAGAACCTGCTGGTCAAGGTCGATGGCGAGATCACCGCGGTCGGCGTCCCCGGCGACCGAGAGGTGGACCTCGGCAAGCTCGGCGAGCACCTGGCGCCGGCCGTCGTGGAGCTGGTGACGGCCGAGGACTTCGTGGACCGGCCGGAGCTCGTACGTGGCTACGTCGGCCCCCAAGGGCTCAAGATCCGCTACATCGCCGACCCCCGCGTCGCGTCCGGCACGGCCTGGGTCACCGGAGCCAACAAGCCCGACACCCACGCGCGCAACGTCGTCGCGGGCCGCGACTTCGAGGTCGACCAGTACCTGGACGTCGTCGTCGTCGAGGAGGGCGACCCCTGCCCCTCCTGCGGCTCCGGCCTCAAGCTGGACCGCGCGATCGAGATCGGCCACATCTTCCAGCTCGGCCGCAAGTACGCGGATACCTTCCAGCTCGACGTGCTGGGCCAGCAGGGCAAGCCGGTGCGCGTGACCATGGGCTCGTACGGCATCGGCGTGTCGCGCGCCGTGGCAGCACTGGCCGAGCAGAGCGCCGACGGGCAGGGTCTGTGCTGGCCGAAGGAGATCGCCCCGGCCGACGTCCACGTCGTGGCGGCGGGCAAGGCACTCCAGACGGAGCTGGCGCTGGACGTCTCGGAGCAGCTTTCGGCGGCCGGATTGCGCGTGCTGGTGGACGAGCGGCCCGGTGTCTCGCCGGGCGTGAAGTTCACCGATGCCGAGCTGATCGGTGTCCCGCACATCCTGGTGGCGGGCCGCCGTTCCGCGGAGGGCGTCGTCGAGCTGAAGGACCGCCGTACCGGGGAGCGCGAGGAGCTGACGGTCGCGGAAGCGATCGCCCGCCTGACAGCCTGACGCCGTGCTGCGCGCCGTACGGGGCCCGGTACCGCCTCGTACGGCGCGCAGCACGGCGCCGCACGGGGCCCAGCGGCGCGCCGCTGGGCCCCACCCTCGTGGGCGGCTCAGAGCCAGCCCGCGAACTCCAGCAGCGACTCCGCGCTCTGGCGCCGGCCCGCGGTCAGGGCGCGCGAGCCCGACTCGACCGCGCGGAAGAGCGTCCAGCCGCGCAGCCGCTCCCGGTCCAGGTCCAGGGAGTCGGCCAGCCGGTGGACACGGCGGCGCGCCGATGAGGCACCGGACGAAGCGGCCACAAGGTCCTCCACCCGGTCACGCACCAGCCGCGCCAGATCGTAGGCGCGCTCGCCGACGACGGGCTCGGGACCGACCGCCAGCCAGGGCGTGCGATCGCCCGCCAGCACCTTGCCCTGGCGGAACGCACCGTGCAGCAGCAACTCCTCATGGGACGTTGCGCACAGTTCGTCGCGCGCCGCCAGCGCGGCGGTGACGAGCGGCGCGAGGCTCTCGTCGGACGATGTGCGCAGTTGCGCCGCCTCGGCGGCGGTCCGCCCGGCCACAGTCTCGAAGCCATGGCCCGCAGGAGGTTCGACCCACAGCCGGCGCACCGTACCCGCCGCTTCGAGCAAGGCCTTGGCCTCCGGGAGGGAGCGAAGCGACATCTCGGGGTGCAGACGCTCCAGGAGGAGCGCGCCGTCCTCCGTCTCCGCCGCGGAGCCTCCGTCGCCCGGCACGGCGCCCCGTACGGCGCCCGTCTCGACGTTCGGGACGTCGAGAAGCCGCGCCGCCCCCCACCCCTGCCAGTGCGCCAGCGCCGCCCGCTCCAGCCCAGGGGCCGCGAACGGCGGCGCGATCTTGAGCGTGGCGGGGGAGCCGTCGGGCCGCCGTACGAGCAGGACCAGCCCGCTCCGGCCACCCGGCGCGATCACCCGTTCGACCTCAAGGCTGCGCCGCGCGACGGCCTCCGCCGCGAGCACGGGAAGCCGCTCGAGCCACGCGGCCGCGGTGGTGTCCCTGGTCAGCTCGCCGAGCGTGCGCGCCAGACGCTGGGGCGGTTCGAAACCCATACGCGCGTAGATCCCTTTCGGAGCCAGGGGGGACGTGCAGGGCTCACGCTCTCTCGGCGAGCCCAGGAAAGGCTACGCCGCTCCCGCGCCAGCGCACGGCACGTACCGCCGCCTCACGCAGCGCCCCCGCAGCCTCGCGCCGCAGGGGCCCCTTCGAGGCCCTGACGAGATCCGAGTAGACGCCCGCGATCCGGTCCTCCAGCTCGGCGGCGAGCCGTTCGGCCGCGGCACGGTCCGGCACGTCGAAGGGCAGCGCGTACGCCGCCGCCGCGACGGCGGGCCTCGCGCCCATGTCGCGTACGGTGCGCGCCAGCGCGTCGCGCCGCGCACGGTGCGCGGTGTACGCGGCTGTGGCCTCGGCGCGGCGCGCGTGGCCGACTCGTCCGCCGACGACTCCGTACCCGTAGACGGCGGCGTGCTCCGCGGCGAGTGCGGCCTGCGCGGCCTCCAGCGCACGGGTGGTCACGGGCGGGCTCCTTCCGTCAGCAGATAGGCGTGGCCGGCGCTCGCCGCGGCGAGGGAAGCCAGCAACCGGGCGAGTTCCGGGGGCGCTTCCATCAGCGTGGCCGTGTGCGCGTCGCAGGTGCGGCGCTCGGCGGCGGCCAGTTCCTTGAGCGCTGCGGTGGGATCGGCGGGGACCGGGTGAGCGGCGGCCGTTGCGTCGGGGGCGGCCGTGGAGGCAGGAGGGGCGGATGGTCCTGGTGCCCCTGCCCTTCCCGACGGGGCAGGCGAGTCAGACGTGGCGGAAGGTTTTTCCGGGGTGCTCGTCGCGCCGTGCGACGCGCCGTTCTCCGCACCGTACGGTGCGTCGGACGCCTTCGGGGCCTCCTCCTTGCGGGGCTCGGGCGTCAACGCCGTGATCTGTCGCGCGACCGCGCCGCGCAACGGGGCCAGCCGCGCTTCCTGTCCCGGATGGCGCTTTCGTACCGCGTCGTACCACGCGAGGAGCGTCCGGCTGGTGTCCGCCGACCGCCGCCGCAGCGCCTTCTCCACGCGCGCCGCCCGCGCCGCGGCGCCGTCCGGCCCCCCGGAGACCTGCCCGTCCGCCGGGCCCGACGAGGAGCAAGCGGCGGTCAGCAGACCGGCCGTCGCGGCGCCCGCGGCCAAGAGGGCATGCCTCCGTGTCGTCCCCGTGCGCCCCACGCGTCTCTCCTCGGGCTAGTGAAGATCTCCATGATCAACGCAGGCGAGCGTACCCGCGGGTCACCCTTGGGTGGACGGCAACACCCCTTGGGACCGGATACCCTTTGATCCGACACACGACTGATCTGACACGCGACGATCCCACAACAGCACACGCGGCCGAGGAGTCACCCGGATGAGCACCACCCAGAGCGAAAGGCTGCGCGGACTGCTGGAACCGCTCGTCAGCGCCAAGGACCTGGATCTGGAAGAGATCGATGTGTCCCGGGCCGGCAGGCGTCGTGTGCTGAGAATCGTGGTCGACTCCGACGAGGGCGTGGACCTCGACGAGTGCGCCGAGCTGAGCCGCTCCATCTCCGAGAAACTCGATGAGACGGACGCGATGGGCGAGGACGAATACCAGCTCGAAGTCACCTCCCCGGGGGCGGAACGCCCGTTGACCGAGCAGCGCCACTACCTGCGCGCCGTCGGCCGGCTGGCCCGGATCCAGCTCCATGAGGGCGACGACCTGGTCGCGCGCATCCTCACCGTGGACGACGAGGGACTCGACCTCGAAGTGCCGGGCGTGAAGGGGCGCAAGCCCACCGCCCGCCGGGTCGAGTTCACGCAGATCGCCAAGGCGCGCGTCGAGATCGAGTTCAACCGTAAAGACAAGAAGGAAGAGGAGGCGTAGCCGTGGACATCGATGTGAAGCTCCTGAAGGGCTTGGCACAAGAGAAGGAGATCCCCTTCGATCTGCTGGTCGAGGCGATCGAATCCGCCCTCCTCATCGCCTACCACCGCACGGACGGCAGCCATCGGCGCGCCCGCGTCGTCCTCAGCCGCGAGACCGGCCACGTCACGGTCTGGGCCAAGGAGGACCCGGCCGATCTGGAGGAGGGCCAGGAGCCCAAGGAGTTCGACGACACCCCGTCGGACTTCGGCCGGATCGCCGCGACCACCGCGCGCCAGGTCATCCAGCAGCGGCTGCGCGACGCCGAGAACGACGTCACCTTCGGCGAGTACGCGCGCCGTGAGGGCGATGTCGTCGCCGGCATGGTGCAGCAGGGCAAGGACCCCAAGAACGTCCTCGTCAAGCTGGACGACAAGCTCGAAGCGATCCTCCCGGTGCAGGAGCAGGTGCCGGGAGAGGAGTACACGCACGGGCTGCGGCTGCGTACGTACGTGGTCCGCGTGGCCCGCGGCGTACGGGGCCCCTCGGTGACCCTCTCCCGTACCCACCCCAATCTGGTCAAGAAGCTCTTCGCGCTGGAGGTCCCGGAGATCGCGGACGGCTCCGTGGAGATCACGGCGATCGCCCGCGAGGCCGGCCACCGCACCAAGATCGCCGTACGTTCGACACGTTCGGGTCTCAATGCCAAGGGCGCCTGCATCGGCCCGATGGGCGCCCGTGTGCGCAATGTCATGGCCGAGCTGCTCGGCGAGAAGATCGACATCGTCGACTGGTCGGACGACCCGGCCGAGATGGTGGCGAACGCGCTGTCGCCCGCCCGGGTCAGCAAGGTCGAGGTCGTGGACATGGGCGCCAGGTCCGCGCGGGTGACCGTGCCGGACTACCAGCTCTCGCTGGCCATCGGCAAGGAAGGGCAGAACGCCCGGCTCGCCGCGCGACTCACCGGCTGGCGCATCGACATCCGCCCCGACACGGAGCAGCCGGACGACAACGGCGGCGACCGTGACCGTGGCGCGGACCGTGACCGTGGCGACGACCGGCCCCGTGACGGGGAACGGGGCGGGGCGCGGGGCGGCGACCGGAGCAGGGATCGCGAGCGCGGCTGATACCCGTCGGTAACGATCCGGGTGTGATCTTCCGGGTGCACGGCGGCGGGATTCCGCCGTGCACCGTCACGCCGTTTTGTGCACGTGAGCGTTCGAACGTTGCCCCAAAGGGGTGAGGTCGGCGCGGGGAGGTAGACTTGAAGGTGTCTGGCCGGACGAGCGACCGAGCCTGCCCTGAGCGAACCTGCGTGGGCTGTCGGAAGCGAGCGGCCAAGAGCGATCTGCTGCGCATCGTGGCGATGGGTGAGCAATGTGTTCCCGATCGACGCGGTACGCTGCCCGGCCGGGGTGCGTACACGCATCCTGCCTTGATCTGTCTCGACCTGGCGATCCGCCGCCGAGCGTTCTCCAGGGCCTTCAAAGCCCAGGGGCCGTTCGACAGTACGGAACTGCGCCGGTTTGTCGAGCAGTCGGCACTGTAAGAAGAAGTACGGCACGGGACCCCGTGCGGTTCAGGTACCTCGCGAGTTGGAAGTAGGTCGAGATTGCGATGAGCACTCGATGAGTACGCGATGAGTACGCCCATGAAGTAGCGACGGTCCGGCGGTAACCCGGACCTAAAAGGAGCGAAGTGGCTAAGGTCCGGGTATACGAACTCGCCAAGGAGTTCGGTGTGGAGAGCAAGGTCGTCATGGCCAAGCTCCAAGAACTCGGTGAATTCGTCCGTTCGGCGTCCTCGACGATCGAGGCGCCGGTCGTGCGCAAATTGACTGACGCTTTGCAGGGGCCCGGCGGCAACGCTGGCAAGTCCGCTGCCAAGCCCGGGGCGCCGCGTAAGGCGACCCCCGCAAGGCCCACCCCCCCGTCTCCGGCCTCCCCGGCCCAGGCGGCACGTCCCGCTGCTCCCAAGCCCGGTGTCCCGGCTCCCAAGCCGGCCGCCGCCGAGGCCCCCAAGAGCAGTACCCCCTCTCCGGCGCCGAGCCCCGGCCCGCGTCCGGCCCCGGCCGCCCCGCGGCCCCCGGCCAAGCCGGCGCCCGCCGCCCCTGCGGCTCCGGAGTTCACCGCGCCCCCGTCGGCCCCGGCCGCCGGTGCCCGGCCCGGTGCCACCCCCGGCCCGCGTCCCTCCAACCGCCCCACGGGCGGTCAGGGAGACCAGCGTCAGGGCGAACAGCGCCAGGGTGACCGTCAGGGTGACCAGCGCGGCGAGCAGCGCCAGGGCGGTCGCCCCGGCGGCGCGCGTCCTGGTCAGGCTCCGCGTCCCGGTGCCCGCCCCGCGGGCCCGCGTCCGGGCAACAACCCCTTCACGTCCGGCGGCTCCACCGGCATGGCGCGCCCGCAGGCGCCCCGTCCCGGCGGCGCCCCGCGTCCCGGCGGCCCCGGTGCCCCCGGCGGCCCGCGCCCCCAGGGCGCCGGTCAGGGTGGTCCCCGTCCGCAGGCCGGCCCCGGCGGACAGGGCGCCGGTCGTCCGACCCCGGGCGGCATGCCGCGTCCGCAGGCCCCGCGTGCCGCGGGTCCCGGCGGTGGCCCTGGTGGTAACCGTCCGAACCCGGGCATGATGCCGCAGCGTCCCGCTGCCGGCCCGCGTCCCGGTGGTGGCCCCGGCGGTGGCCGCGGTCCCGGTGGTCCGGGTCGTCCGGCCGGCGGTGGCGGTGGCGGTCGTCCGGGTGGCGGCGGCGGTTTCGCCGGTCGTCCGGGTGGCGGCGGTGGCGGTTTCGCCGGTCGCCCCGGTGGCGGCGGCGGTGCCCCGGGTCGTCCCGGTGGCGGTGGCTTCGGTGGCGGCGGTGGCCGTCCCGGCTTCGGCGGACGTCCGGGTGGTCCCGGCGGCCGTGGTGGCACACAGGGCGCGTTCGGCCGTCCCGGCGGGCCCGCCCGCCGTGGCCGTAAGTCGAAGCGGCAGAGGCGCCAGGAGTACGAGGCCATGCAGGCCCCGTCGGTCGGCGGCGTGATGCTGCCGCGTGGCCAGGGCCAGACGGTCCGGCTGTCGCGCGGTGCGTCGCTCACCGACTTCGCGGAGAAGATCAACGCCAACCCGGCGTCGCTCGTCGCCGTGATGATGAACCTCGGCGAGATGGTCACGGCCACGCAGTCCGTCTCCGACGAGACCCTGCATGTGCTCGCCGGTGAGATGAACTACATCGTCGAGATCGTCAGCCCGGAGGAGGAGGACCGCGAGCTGCTCGGGTCCTTCGACATCGAGTTCGGCGAGGACGAGGGCGGCGAGGAAGCGCTCGTGTCCCGTCCGCCGGTCGTGACCGTCATGGGTCACGTCGACCACGGTAAGACCCGGCTGCTGGACGCGATCCGTAAGACGAACGTTGTCGCGGGCGAGGCCGGCGGGATCACGCAGCACATCGGTGCGTACCAGGTCGCCACGGACGTCAACGGTGAAGAGCGCAAGATCACCTTCATCGACACCCCGGGCCACGAGGCGTTCACCGCCATGCGTGCCCGTGGTGCCAAGTCCACCGACATCGCGATCCTGGTGGTCGCGGCGAACGACGGTGTGATGCCCCAGACGATCGAGGCGCTGAACCACGCCAAGGCGGCCGGTGTGCCGATCGTGGTCGCGGTCAACAAGATCGATGTCGAGGGTGCCGACCCGACCAAGGTGCGCGGTCAGCTCACCGAATTCGGTCTGGTGGCCGAGGAGTACGGCGGCGACACCATGTTCGTCGACATCTCCGCCAAGCAGGGCCTGAACATCGACAGCCTGCTGGAGGCCGTGGTCCTCACCGCGGACGCCTCGCTCGACCTGCGGGCCAACCCGGAGCAGGACGCGCAGGGTATCGCCATCGAGGCCCACCTCGACCGCGGTCGTGGCGCCGTCGCCACCGTGCTCGTCCAGCGCGGCACGCTGCGTGTGGGTGACACGATGGTCGCCGGTGACGCGTACGGACGTGTCCGGGCGATGCTCGACGACAACGGCAACAATGTCGACGTGGCGACGCCTTCGACGCCCGTCCTGGTCCTGGGTCTCACCAACGTCCCCGGTGCCGGCGACAACTTCCTCGTCGTCGACGAGGACCGCACCGCCCGGCAGATCGCGGAGAAGCGCGCCGCCCGTGAGCGGAACGCGGCCTTCGCCCGCAGGGGCGTCCGGTTCTCCCTGGAGAACCTGGACGAGGCCCTCAAGGCCGGCCTGGTGCAGGAACTCAACCTCATCATCAAGGGCGACGCGTCCGGTTCGGTGGAGGCTCTCGAGTCCTCGCTGCTCCAGCTCGACGTCGGCGAAGAGGTCGACATCCGTGTCCTGCACCGCGGTGTGGGTGCGGTCACGGAGTCGGACATCGACCTGGCGATGGGCTCCGACGCCATCGTGATCGGCTTCAACGTGCGCGCCGCTGGGCGTGCCGCGCAGATGGCCGAGCGCGAAGGCGTGGACGTTCGTTACTACTCGGTCATCTACCAGGCGATCGACGAGATCGAGGCGGCCCTCAAGGGCATGCTCAAGCCGGAGTACGAAGAGGTCGAGCTGGGCACGGCGGAGATCCGCGAGATCTTCCGCTCGTCCAAGCTGGGCAACATCGCGGGTGTTCTCATCCGCTCCGGCGAGGTCAAGCGCAACACCAAGGCCCGGCTCATCCGCGACGGCAAGGTCATCGCGGAGGACCTCAACATCCAGGGTCTGCGCCGCTTCAAGGACGATGTCACCGAGATCCGCGAAGGCTTCGAGGGCGGTATCAACCTCGGAAACTTCAACGACATCAAGATCGACGACGTCATCGCGACGTACGAGATGCGGGAGAAGCCGCGCGGCTGACGCGTGGCAGCCGGTCCGGGGCCGGTCGACGGGACGTATTTCCGTCGATCGGCCCCGGCCGTTCCGTGTACGGTTCTTGTGTCCCTGCCAAGTGTCGGCGGGGCCTCCGAACCCGTACCGGCGGGACATCCGGACATACATGTATGTGGGGACACTGTCCTTCGATCTGCTTCTCGGCGACGTACGGTCGTTGAAGGAGAAACGCTCCGTCGTCCGGCCGATCGTCGCCGAGCTCCAGCGGAAATTCGCGGTGAGCGCGGCGGAGACCGGCGACCAGGACCTCCATCGCAGGGCCGAGATCGGCCTGGCGGTGGTCTCCGGTGACTGGGGGCATCTCACCGATGTGCTGGACCGGTGCGAACGCATGGTCGCCGGCCGGCCCGAGGTGGAGCTGCTGTCGGTACGGCGCCGGCTCCACGGCGACGACGAGGAGTGACCCGCGCGGAAGGCCCCGTACGCCCCGTACGGGGCCCGCACGGCCCGGCACCGGGCGTCGGCCTCGGCCGGCGGACCGGCAGGGAACCAGCAGGAAAAGCAGCTAGACAACCAGCAAGAATCCCAGAAGGAAGAGTGAAGGACCGGTGACCGACAACGCGCGGGCCCGCAAGCTGGCCGATCGCATCCAGGTCGTGGTCGCGGAGACCCTGGACCGGCGTATCAAGGACCCGCGACTCGGCTTCGTGACCATCACGGACGCCCGCGTCACCGGCGACCTCCGGGAGGCCACGGTCTTCTACACGGTCTACGGCGACGACGAGGAGCGCGCGGCCTCCGCTGCGGCGCTGGAGAGCGCCAAGGGCGTCCTCCGCTCCGAGGTGGGCCGCCAGACCGGCGTCCGCTTCACCCCGACGCTGGCGTTCGTCCCCGACGCCCTCCCGGACAACGCGCGCACCATCGAGGACCTCCTCGACAAGGCGCGCGCCAAGGACGCCGAGGTGCGGAACGTGTCGACCGGCAAGACCTACGCGGCCGGGGCAGACCCGTACCGCAAGGACGACGCCGACGACGAGACCGGCAGCGAGGCCGAGGGCGACGCGGACGGCAACGTGAGCGGGAATACGAACGGGAACACGCCCGGCAACACGAACGGCGCCGCCGCGGAATGACTCAGCAGAACAAGACGCCCGACGGCCTGATCATTGTGGACAAGCCGTCGGGCTTCACTTCGCACGACGTCGTCGCCAAGATGCGCGGCATCGCCAGAACCCGGCGTGTCGGCCATGCCGGCACCCTCGACCCGATGGCGACCGGCGTCCTCGTCCTCGGCGTGGAGCGCGCCACCAAGCTTCTCGGCCATCTCGCGCTGACCGAGAAGGAGTACCTCGGTACGATCCGGCTCGGCCAGGACACCGTCACGGACGACGCGGAGGGGGAGATCACCTCCGCCACCGACGCCTCCGCGGTGAAGCGCGAGGCCATCGACGCCGGGATCGCCGCACTTACCGGCGCGATCATGCAGGTGCCGTCCAAGGTCAGCGCCATCAAGATCGACGGCAAGCGGTCGTACGCACGGGTCCGCGGCGGCGAGGAGTTCGAGATCCCGGCCAGGCCGGTGACCGTCTCCTCCTTCCGCCTCTACGACGTCCGCGAAGCCGTCGCGGAGGACGGCACCCCGGTTCTCGACCTGGTCGTCTCCGTCGTCTGCTCCTCGGGCACGTACATCCGTGCCCTCGCCCGCGACCTCGGCGCCGGGCTCGGGGTGGGCGGCCATCTCACCGCGCTGCGCAGGACCAGGGTGGGCCCGTACGCGCTGGACGGCGCACGCACCCTCGACCAGCTCCAGGAGGAGCTGACCGTCATGTCCGTCGCCGACGCCGCCGCCGCGGCGTTCGCGCGCTGGGACGTGGACGAGAAGCGTGCCCAGCTCCTGCTCAACGGCGTACGGCTCGACATGCCCGCGTACGGCACGGGGCCGGTTGCCGTCTTCGACCCGCGGGGCCGCTTCCTGGCCCTTGTGGAGGAACAGCGCGGCAAGGCGAAGAGCCTCGCGGTCTTCGGCTGACCCGTCGGGTCTCTTCCTCGGCGATTCCGTCACGGGAGGCGCCCGGATCCCCGCCGTGGGGGGGGGGGGGCGCGGGGGGGGCCCCCCACCGCGCCCCCACAAACGAAGGAAGAAAACCAGCGACCCCCCCCCCACCCCAAACCCGGCGGGGGGGGGGCCCCCCCCCCGGGCGGCCCCCCCCCGCGACGGTGGGACGGTGAATCCCGCTTCTGGCCGCTTTGCCGCAAATGGGGTGT
>NZ_JBHZEJ010000055.1:5038-39696 GCF_042756365.1 Streptomyces sp. NPDC059092 | reverse complement strand
GGCTTCTTGCCGACTGACCTCGGTCCCGGTGCCGTGAGGATGTGGGCCGGCGGCGGGGGGGGGGGGCGGCGGCCCGCGGGACCCGCGCCCCCGGCGGGGGGGCCCCCCCCCCGGCCGCCCCCCCCCACGGCTCCTCCGAGAAGGATCTCTGTCCAACCGGGACCGCCCCTTCACCCCTTCAGCGGGGCGTGCGGAGCGCACCACGGGGGCACGGGGAGGCGTGAGCGCGGGGCATGGCAGTCTTAGCATTGCGTAACTGGAAATGACGTACATGGGTTCGGGCGAGGAGCGGTCTCAGTGCAGCGCTGGCGTGGCTTGGAGGACATCCCCCAGGACTGGGGGCGCAGCGTCGTCACCATCGGCTCCTACGACGGCGTGCACCGCGGGCATCAGCTCATCATCGGGCGGGCTGTCGAGCGGGCGCGTGAGCTGGGCGTACCGTCGGTCGTGGTGACCTTCGACCCGCATCCCAGCGAGGTCGTGCGCCCCGGCAGTCACCCGCCCCTGCTTGCCCCGCACCACCGGCGCGCGGAGCTGATGGCGGGGCTTGGCGTGGACGCGCTGCTGATCCTGCCGTTCACGCTGGAGTTCTCGAAACTGTCGCCCGCCGATTTCATCGTGAAGGTGCTTGTCGACAAGTTGCACGCCCGCGCCGTCATCGAGGGCCCGAACTTCCGCTTCGGGCACAAGGCGGCCGGCAATGTCGCCGTCCTCTCCGACCTGGGCGCGTCCTACGACTACGAGGTCGAGGTCGTCGACCTGTACGTGAGCGGTGCGGCGGGCGGCGGCGACCCCTTCTCCTCCACCTTGACCCGCCGCCTTGTCGCCGCGGGCGACGTCGAGGGCGCCGGGGAGATCCTGGGCCGGCCGCACCGTGTCGAGGGCGTGGTGGTGCGCGGCGCGCAGCGTGGACGCGAACTCGGCTTCCCGACGGCCAATGTGGAGACCCTGCCGCACACGGCGATCCCCGCCGACGGCGTCTACGCGGGGTGGCTCACGGCCGACGGCGAGCGGATGCCCGCAGCGATCTCTGTGGGCACGAACCCACAGTTCGAGGGTGTCGACCGGAGCGTCGAGGCGTACGCGATCGACCGGGTGGGCCTGGATCTGTACGGGCTCCACGTCGCGGTCGACTTCCTGTCGTACGTGCGTGGCATGCAGAAGTTCGAGTCCATCGAGGCGTTGCTCGACGCCATGGGCGACGACGTGAAGCGCGCACGGGCCCTGACGGAGTCGTACGACGCGTCGTAGCACCGTACGAGCCCTCTGCGCCGCCGCGAGGCCGTCCCGCCCGGCCGCGCGCGCAGGGCGCCCTGTGCCGCCGCCCCGTACGGCGCGGCGGCGCGCCCGTGACGTCGCCCGGTGACACCCGGTCGGCCCGGTCATCCCGCGCCGCGCCGCGCCGTCGCGACGTGGCAGGCCACTTGCGCTCCGGAACCGCCCGTCAGCACCGGCAGTGGCGCCGTACGGCAGCGGTCCGCGACACCCGCGCGCTCCGCCGCGCCCGACGCGAGCACCTGGCACCGCGCGTGGAAGCGGCACCCCTCCGGGATCCGGGACGGGTCCGGCGGCTCGCCCGTGAGGACGACCGGGGCGCCGTCCGACTCCGGCAGCACGGAGAGCAGCGCCTGCGTGTACGGGTGTTGAGGCGCCGTCAGGACATCCTCGACAGGGCCGGTCTCCACGATCCGGCCGAGATACATCACGGCCACCCGGTCCGCGATGTTCCAGGCGAGTCCCAGATCGTGCGTCACGACCAGTGCGGAGAGCCCGAGTTCGTCGCGCAGTGAGAGCAGCAGTGCCAGGATCTCGCCCCGTACGGAGGCGTCCAGGGACGCCACCGGCTCGTCCGCGACGATCAGTTCCGGCTTCAGTACCAGCGCGCCCGCGATGACGACACGCTGGCGCTGCCCGCCCGACAGCTCGTGCGGGTAGCGGAGGAAGAAGCGCTCGGGCGGCCGCAGCCCCGCGCGCGACAGCGCCTCCGCGACGGCTCCACGCTCGTCACCCGGGTAGCCGTGGATGCGCAGGCCCTCGGCGACCGCGTCGTACACCGTGTGGCGCGGGTTGAGTGACCCGCTCGGGTCCTGGAGCACGAGCTGGACACGCTTGCGGTACGCCTTGAGGGCGCGCGAACCGTACCCGAGCGGCTCCCCGGCGAAGGTGATCCCGCCGGTCGTGGGCGGGACCAGACCGAGCAGCGAGCGCGCCAAAGTGGTCTTGCCGCAGCCGGACTCGCCGACCAGGGCGACGATCTCCCCGGGGGCGATGTCGAGGTCCACCCCGTCGACGGCGCGGGCGGGCGCGGCACCGCGCCGCCCCTGGAAGGTCACGCTCAGCCCGGCGGCGGAGAGCAGCGACGACGGCGGCGGGGGTGCCGACGGCGCGGGGGAGGTCGTCATGGCTGGCTCCTGGAGGAATGGCCGTCCGGAGGCCGTACGGACCACTGGGGCGCGTTGCCGGACCGTACGACGCGTGGTGCGTGGTGCTTACGAAGGCGTGCCGCATACGAAGGGGACGCCGCCCGGCGGGGCGTCCGGGCCGTGCGGTGCGGGTACGTTTCGTCCCGGCAGTACGTCGCGCCGTGAACGCCCCGTATGCCGCGCAGGTACAGGGCGACGCACACACGGCCAACGGGGCGCCCGGTAGCGCGGCGTACGGGGCGGCGCCGCGCTACCGGCCGACCGCGCGGCGCCGGCCGCGTCGACCGTGGTCGTCGCCGCGCCGCGCGGCGGCGTACGGCGCCCGCCGTCACGGCGGTGGCTCCGGTGCGCCCGCCGCGATCGCTGCGTCCGCCCGTACGCACGCCACGCGCCGCCCGGGGCCCACGTCGCGCAGCGCCTGGTCGTCATGGGCACAGGCGTCCAGCGCGACGGGGCAGCGCGGATGGAACGTACAGCCGGACGGCAGAGCCGCCGGGTCCGGTGGGTCGCCGGGCAGCCCGCGCGGCGCACGGCGCGACGCGAGGTCCCCGATCCGGGGGAAGGCGGCCGAGAGGGCGCGGCCGTAGGGGTGCTCCGCCGCGTCGTACACGCCCCGGGCGGGGCCCTCCTCGACGATGCGTCCCGCGTACATCACGGCGAGCCGGTCGCACGTGTCCGCCAGCACGGCTAGGTCATGGCTGATCATCAGCAGGCTGATGTTCTGTTCGGCGACGAGTTGTTCGATCAGCCGCAGGATCTGCGCCTGGATCATCACGTCGAGCGCGGTGGTCGGCTCGTCCGCGACGATCAGGCGTGGATCGCAGGCGAGCGCCATCGCGATCATGACGCGTTGGCGCTGGCCGCCGGACAGCTCGTGCGGATACGCGTCCGCGCGGGCTGCCGAGAGGCCGACCTGTTCCAGCAGCTCGGCGGCGCGCGCCCGCGCGGCGCCGGGGGTGGCGCGCCCGTGCAGCAGTAACGGTTCAGCGATCTGGTCGCCGACCCGGTGCACCGCGTTGAGCGAGTGCATCGCGCCCTGGAAGACGATCGACGCGCCCGCCCACCGTACGGCGCGCAGCCGGCCCCACTTCATGGTGAGGACGTCCTCACCGTCGAGCAGGATCTCCCCTGAAAGCCTCGCCGCGGGCGGCAGCAGCCGGAGCAGCGCCAGGGCCAGCGTGGACTTGCCGCACCCCGACTCGCCCGCG
Organism: Streptomyces sp. NPDC059092; assembly: GCF_042756365.1. Classification (NCBI taxonomy): domain Bacteria; kingdom Bacillati; phylum Actinomycetota; class Actinomycetes; order Kitasatosporales; family Streptomycetaceae; genus Streptomyces; species Streptomyces sp. NPDC059092. The sequence continues at coordinate 36,065 of NZ_JBHZEJ010000055.1, read as the reverse complement.
ATGCCCAGCTTGCTGCCGGACTCGACGGTCAGGTCGACGCCCCGTACGGCGGGCACGGCGGCGGGCCCCGTGCCGTACGTCACCCGCAGGTTCCTGACCTCCAGCAGGCTGACGGCGCCTCCTGCGCCCGCCCGCGGTGTCACGTCGGACGTGGTGGTCAACGGGTAACCCCCAGTTTCGGATTGAGTACGGCCTCGATCGCACGGCCGCAGAGCGTGAAGGCGAGCGCGACGAACGCGATCGCGATGCCGGGCGGCGCCAGGTACCACCAGTGCCCCGATGACACCGCGCCCGCCTCACGCGCGTCCTGGAGCATGCCGCCCCACGAGATGATGATCGGGTCGCCGAGGCCGAGGAAGGCGAGCGTCGCCTCCGTCAGGATGGCGCTGGAGATGCCCAGCGTCGTCTGGGCGAGGACCAGGGGCATCACATTCGGCAGTACGTGGCGCGTCATGACATGGCGGTGGCCTCCGCCGAGCGCGCGGGCGCGTTCGATGTACGGGCGGGATTCGACGGCGATCGTCTGTGCGCGGACCAGCCGCGCCGTCGTCGGCCAGCTCGTGACGCCGATCGCGAGGATCACCGTCCAGATGGACCGGGACATCACCGTCGCCAGCACGATGGCCAGCACGAGGGTCGGCATCACCAGGAACCAGTCCGTGATCCGCATGACCACGGTGGCGAACCAGCCGCCGTAGTGCCCGGCGACGACACCGACCAGCGTGCCGATGGCCACCGAGAGCACGGCGGCCAGCAGACCGACCGTCAGCGAGACCCGTGAACCCCAGATCAGCAGGCCCAGCAGCGACCGGCCGAACTGGTCCGTGCCGAGCGGGAACTCGCCGCTGGGCCCCTCCAGGGCCGTCCCCGGCGCATCCGTCACGCTCGCCACGTCACCGCTCACGAGCAACGGCGCGAGAAGGGCGAGCAGCGCGATGAGGGCGAGCCCCGCGAGGCCGAAGAGCCCCGCCCGGTGCGTACGGTACTGCGCCCAGAAGCGGGCCACCGAGCCGCGCCGCCGGGCCCGGGCGAGCGCGGCCGCGGACGGCCCCGCACCCGACGGCGCGGCGCCCGACGGCCCTTCGCCGTACGGCGCGGCGGGATCGGACGACGAGGACGACCCGGGCGACCCGGAAGACCCGGGCGGGCCAGGCGGCGTCGGCGGGGTCTTCTCCAGAGTCATCGGCCCACCCGGGGATCGAGGAGCGGATACAACAGGTCGGCGAGAAGGTTCATCAGGATCATCGCGCCCGCGAAGACGACGAACAGCCCCTGGACCAGCGGCAGGTCCGGCACGCTCAGTGCCGAGTAGAACAGCCCTCCCAGCCCTGGCCAGGAGAACACCGTCTCCACGAGGATCGAACCGGCGGCCACATGACCCAGATTGATGAAGACCATCGTGATGGTGGGCAGCATCGCGTTGGGCACCGCGTGCCGGCGGCGTACCAGGTCGTCGCGCAGCCCCTTGGCGCGCGCCGTTGTCAAATAGTCGCTGCCCATCTCGTCCAGCAACGAGGACCGCATGACGAGCAGCGTCTGCGCGTAGCCGACCGCGACCAGCGTGGCCACCGGCAGCACCATGTGGTGCGCCACGTCCACGACGTACGCGAGGCCGGTCGTGTCACCCGACTCCATGCCGCCGGTGGGGAACATGCCGGGGATCGGCCCTATACCCACCGAGAAGAAGATGATCAGCAGCAGTCCGAGCCAGAAGGCGGGCACGGACCACAGGGTGAGTGCCACGCCGGTGTTGAGCCGGTCGCCGAGGCTGCCGTTGCGCCACGCGGAGCGCGTACCGAGCCAGAGCCCGAGCGCCGAGTAGATCACCACGGCGACGCCCGTGAGCAGCAGCGTCGCGGGCAGCTTCTGGACGATCAGCTCCCCCACCGGCGCGTGGAACTGGTACGAGCTGCCCAGATCGCCGGTGAGCGCCTTGGCGCAGTAGTCGGTGAACTGCTGCCACAGCGGCAGATCCATACCGAACTGGCGGCGCAGCGTCGCCAGCTGCTCCGCGGATGTCGGAACCCCGTGGGTCATCGCCTTGACCGGGTCTCCGGGGATGACCCGGAAGAGGAAGAAGCTGGTGACGAGAACGGCGAAGAGCGACACCAGCGCCCCGCCCAGCTTCCCCGCCACATAGAGCGGATACGCGGTCCCGGTGCCCGAGGCCGCGCGGGCGGCGGGGCCGGACGGCCCGGTCCCGACCGGGCCGTCCCCCGCGGCGTCCCGCGCCGTACCGGGCGTGCTCGCGGCGCTCACGGGCTATTCACGGTCTTCCGCGGTGGAGCGGCGCCGCAGCACGAAGAAGCCTCCGAGCGCCGCGGCGATCACCACGACGGCGCCGATCCCGATCAGCACACCGTTCGAGGCCGAGGAGGATCCTGTGGAGCCGCTGTCGTCGGCCGGCGCCGCGGACCACCAGCTCCAGTAGCCGTCCTGGCCCCAGATGTTCCCGGCGGCCTCCGGCATGGTCGTGATCGACTTGATCTGGTCGGTGCGGTACGCCTCGACCGCGTTCGGATACGCCATGACGTTCATGTACCCGGTGTCGTAAAGCCGTGACTCCATCTGCTGGACGAGATCCGCCCGCTTGGCGGTGTCGTACTCCGATGACTGCTGCGCGTACAGGTCGTCGAACTTCTTGTCGCACATGAAGTTGTCGGTCGCGCCGCTGTCCTTCGGCGTGGCGGGCAGCGCCCCGCAGGTGTGGATGGAGAGGACGAAGTCGGGGTCGGGGTTGACGGACCAGCCGTCGAAGGCGAGGTCGTAGTCACCGGCCATCCAGGGGTCGGAGACGTTGTCGAGGCACTCGACCTTGAGTCCGATGCCGAGCGCGCCCCACCACTCCTGGAGGTACTTGCCGATCGACTTGTCGTTCGGGTCGGTGGCGTGGCAGAGGATCCGGAGGTCGAGCGGTTTGCCGTCCTTGCCCAGACGCTTGCCGGCGCCGTTCTTCCGGTAGCCGGCGGCGTCGAGTGTCTTCGCCGCCGCGGCCGGGTCGTACGCGATCTTCTGGCTGTCCGAAGGCTGCCAGAAGTACGAGGCGAAGCGCGGCGGGATGTACCCCTGGCCCTCGACCGCGTACCCCTGGAAGACCTTGTCGATGATCGTTCCGCGGTCCACGGCCTGGAAGAGCGCCTTGCGCACCGCGGGGTCGAGCAGCGCGGGGTTCCCGTTGCCGAACTTCTGTCCGTCCTTCGACCGCGCGCCCGGGTTGGTCGCGAGTGCGTAGAAGCGCCGGCCAGGGGCGTTGTTCACCTTGATGTCCTTGGCGCTCTTCAGCGCCGTGGCCTGGGCCGGGGTCAGGTTGGAGGCGAAGGACACCTCGCCCTTCTGGAGCGCCGCGACGGCCGCGTCCCCGTCCTTGTAGTACTTGAACACCAGTTCGTCGAACTTGGGGGCGCCGCGCCAGAAGTCCTTGTTGGGCTTGAGCTTGACGTACTGGTCGACCTTGTAGTCCGTGATGACGAACGGACCGTTGCCGACGATCGGGAAGGTCTTGTCGTTGTTGAACTTCGAGAAGTCGCCGACCTTCTCCCAGATGTGCTTCGGCACGATCGGCACGTCCAGCGCCGTCATGGTCGCCTGGGGCTTCTTCAGCTTGACGACCAGCGTGGCGGGGTCGGGCGCCGTGACCTTGTCGAAGTTGGCGGTGAAGCTGCCGTTGGCGGTGGCGGCGTTCGGGTCCGTCATCATCTTGTTGAACGTCCAGGCGGCGTCCTCGGACGTCGCCTTCTGTCCGTCGGACCACTTCGAGTCCCCACGGATGGTGAACGTCCACGTCAACTTGTCGGCGGACGGCTTCCACGCGGTGGCGAAGCCGGGCACCGGATGGGCGTCCTTGGGGTCGTAGTTGACGAGGTACTCGTACGCCAGCCGGTGGATGCTGGTGCTGGTCAGCCGCTGCGCCAGGAACGGGCTGAGCGAGTCGACGCTCTGGCTGACCGCGACGGTGAGCACGTTCTTGCCGTCCGCGGCCCGGGCCTGCTGCGGCGCCGGGAGCAGTGGGCCGAGCGGGACCACAGAGCCGGCCACCAGCGCGGCGGAGACGGCGACGGAGGTCAGGAGGTGACGTGGGCGGGGACGGCGGCGCTGCCGTACGGGGCGGGGTTCGGGCCGGTGCGCGGGCCGGGGTGCGGCCTGCCGCGGCGTACGCGGCGGAACTCTTTCGACCATGGGACGGTGACCTCGTGTTGTCGCTCGCACGGAGAAGCCGGGTTGATGCTGGTTCGTCAACTGGTGAAGCGAAGGTTTATCAGCGCTCGTCGACCGCGTCAACGGCCGCCCAAACCCCGTGTGGTCTGCGGGAATGCGCTGAGGGGCCGCACCGTGAAGACGGTGCGGCCCCTCATTGGTCTCTACCTCTGACGCCCTACTGCTGAGACGCTGGCGGTGCTGCTGGGGGCTGCTGCTGGGACCACCAGGCCGGCGGTACGGGGCGTTGCCGTTCGGGTTCCTCCGCCGGGTCCGCCGACGGGGCGTGTGGCGGGGCGTGCGGGGGGCGCAGACCGTACGAGTCCGGCTGGGCCGGCGGTGCGGGCTGGGGCTGCGGAGGTCCCGCCGGGCTCGCGGGGGACTGCGCCTGGGAGGGCGGAGACTGCTGCCACCCCTGCTGGACACCCGGCCCGGGCTGCGGCCCGCCGTACGGCTGCTGCTGCGCCGGGTACGGGTACGCCGGAGGCTGCTGCTGGGGAGGGTGCGGGGGCTGCGCCTGCTGGGGCACCGGCGGCTGCGGGTACTGCTGGGGCGGATAGGGCTGCCCCTGGCCCGGCTGGCCCGGGTGCGGCTGCCCGTGGACCGGCTGGCCCTGCGCGTGCTGCGCGGGGTACGGCGCCCCGTACGGCGGCTGACCGTGCATCGGCTGCCCGTACGGCGGCCCCTGCGGCGGCTGCCCGTACGGCGCCGGCCCCTGCGTCGACTGGCCCTGATAGCCCGGCATCGGCGGCGCGAGATGCGGCGGCGGCTGGCCGTCCGCCGTCCACAGCCCCTGCGCCTGCTGCGCCCGTACGAAGTCCTCGGCGACCAGCGCGGAAAGGTTGAAGTACGCCTCGCGCGTCTTGGGGCGCATCATGTCGAGGTCCACCTCGGCGCCCGCCGAGAGGTGTTCGTCGAAGGGCACCACGACGACGCCGCGGCAGCGCGTCTCGAAGTGCTGCACGATGTCGTCCACCTTGATCATCTTGCCGGTCTCGCGAACTCCGGAGATGACCGTCAGGGACCGCTGCACAAGGTCGGCGTACCCGTGTGCGGAGAGCCAGTCGAGCGTCGTCGACGCGCTGCTCGCGCCGTCCACGGAGGGTGTCGAGATGATGATGAGCTGATCGGCCAGGTCCAGCACGCCGCGCATCGCGCTGTAGAGCAGACCGGTTCCCGAGTCCGTGAGGATGATCGGGTACTGCTTGCCGAGGACATCGATCGCGCGCCGGTAGTCCTCGTCGTTGAACGTCGTGGAGACGGCCGGGTCCACGTCGTTGGCGATGATCTCCAGCCCGGACGAGGCCTGCGAGGTGAACCGGCGGATGTCCATGTAGCTGTGGAGGTGCGGGATCGCCTGCACCAGGTCGCGGATGGTCGCCCCGGTCTCGCGCCGTACGCGGCGGCCGAGCGTGCCGGCGTCGGGATTGGCGTCGATCGCCAGGATCTTGTCCTGCCGCTCGGAGGCCAGGGTCGAGCCCAGCGCGGTCGTTGTCGTGGTCTTGCCGACGCCGCCCTTGAGGCTGATGACCGCGATCCGGTAGCAGGAGAGCACCGGCGTGCGGATCAGTTCGAGCTTGCGCTGTCGCTCCGCCTCCGCTGCCTTCCTGCCGATCTTGAAGCGCGAACCACCGGAGGGATTGCGGCTGCTCTTGGCCTTCTGCTTGTTGTTGCGCAGCAGACGGTCCGAGGACAGCTCCACGGCCGCCGTGTAGCCGAGCGGAGCGCCCGGTACGGAGCGTTCACGGTGGTCGTGCGCGACGGCCGAGGGCCATGCCGCGCCGGTACGGGGGTCGACGGGCGGCGCACCGGGCGCGACCTGCGGCAGCGCCTGGTGGAGCTGCTGCGGCTCACCGGGGCGAGGCGGGGGAGTCTGCCCGTGGGGCGGCTGGGGGGCCTGCTGGGCCGGGAGGTGCGGCGCGGCGGGCGCCGGCAGATGGGGACCCGGCGGAGAAGGCGGTACGGAAGCGTCCGCGCCCGGTCGGCCCTGCTGCTGCGGGAAGCCGTAACCGCCCTGCTGAGGGAAGCCGTAACCGCTCTGCGCAGGGGGCGGCTGCGGCGCGGTCGAGGGAACGGGGAGGCCCGGGTGCCCCTGTTGCTGCGGGAAGCCGTAACCGGCGGGCGGTACCGGGGCGTTCGGGGCCGGAAGGTGCGGCGCGGGACCCGCGGACGCCGCAGGTGGCAGCACGACGGGAGACTGCTGCGCGGGCGGCACGGGCGCGGACGGCACCGGTACGGCGGCGGCCGACGGGCCCTGGGCGGCCGGGCCCGCCTGCCGCGGGAAGCCGTAGCCACCCTGCGGCTGCGGGGCGGGGGGCAGCGCGGGCCACGCGTGCGCGCCCTGAGGTGCCCCCTGGGGCGCACTCGGAGGCTGATCCTGGGGCTGTGCCTGCGCCGGGGCATGGGCCGGAGCAGCCGGAGGCCGGCTCTGCGGCGTGGCGGACTGCTCGGCGGACTGCGCCGTTACGGGCCACTGAGGCGCGGACGCCGGCGCGGCCGGCTGGAACGCGGGCGGGAGCGGCGGCAGCCCGGCGCCCGGTACGGCGCCCGGCTGGGGCGCCCAGGGCTGGGCCGCCGCGGGGGCCGGAGGAGCGTCCTGGGGCTCGTCGGCGGGCACCGCGTCCCGCGGAACGGCGTCGGCGACTTCGGACACCGTGACGTCGGCCACGGCGACATCAGCCGCCGCGTCCGCCGGTTCGGCCGCGGGCACCGCGTCGGAGGGCTCGTCGGCGGCCCCGCCCTCCCGAGACGCGGGGATCGCGTCCGGGACGCCGTTGTCGGGGGTCTCGGACGTGGCCGTGGAAGGGGCCTCCGGCTCCTGTGCTGAATCGGGAGCCGCGTCCGGTGCCGCTCCGTCGGCGGCGCCGTCCTCCGCGACCGGTTCGGCCGGGCCCGGCACCACGTTCGGCACCGTAACCCCGTCGGCCTTGCTGTCGCCGGCCGCCACCCCGTCCGCAACGGACGGGGCGGGAAATGCCTCTTCGGAGGTCGGGGCTCCGGACGGAGCGCCCGCGTCGCCGGCGTCGTTCACGCGCGGTACGTCCGCGGGAGCGGCGCCGTTCGCCGCGTCCCCACCAGCTTCCGGGCCCGTGTGCTGGGCAGGTTCCGGGGTCGCGTCGGCGTTCAACCGTGCGTCGGCGTCCGTCGTCGCGGAGGCGCCGTTCTTCGCCGCCTCGTGCTTCTCGATCTCGCGCTTCAGCGCCGTCGGGGAGAACCGCATCGTCGCGCCGCTCTCCACGTCGCCACCGCCGAATGGCTCCGGCGCGCCGGGCGCGGACACCGGAGTGGCCGGTTCCGCGGCGCGAGCAGGGTCCGCCCCAGGCTGCGGCGTGGGCGTGGATGGGGGCTGCGGCGCCCAGTTGGGTTCGAAGCCGCTGCCCGCGGGCAGCCCCGGCACCGCGACGGGCGCGCCGCCGGGCGGCGGGGGAGGGGTCGTGAAGGCCGGTGCGCTCGTCGCACCACCACCGGTCGTGTCCCCCGGCGCGTTCTGCGTGTACCAGGCGGGCGGGGTGTAGTCGATGGTGAACTCACCCGTCATCTCGGGCTCCGCGTCGGACTGATCGTCCGCGGCGGGCCGGCTCCAGCCGCTGCGGATCTCGTCCCGATCGCCGTTCACTTTGCCTCCTGGTGTGGTCGAGCACCCTTGTGCCGTGGTGGGTGGGGGCGGCCGAAATCCGTCACTCCGGTCCGCCCGGCTCTTCCCCTTGCGACGCGGCCGGTCTGCCCGCAGGTTCTCTGCTCCCGCGCCCACACCCACCCTAATCGCCAACGGTGCCGATACGGCAGGGCGGACCGCCCGTCAACGCCCGTCCCGTATGTCGCGTCCAGTGGCCAAGTGGGCGCAGCGGACCGGAGGATGAGATTCCGGCGTAGTACGGGGCGGCCGTGCGGGAGTACGAGAAAGGGCAACGCTGGCTGAATCGGTACATCCGTCCCCGCGAATTCAGACGGAACCATGCCGATCAGACGGAACCATGCCGAGCGGGCGGAGCCATGCCGAGCGGGCAGCACCGCTCGCGTCCGGCGGCGCCTCAGTCCATCCGGCGCGCGCTGCCCAACAATCCGGTCTCGGAGTCCGTCGGCTGCGTCATCACGAACTGCCGGTCCCGCGCGGTGCACCAGAGGGTGACCCCGTCGGAGAGCGTCGACAGCGCCTCCGTCTCGGCGCGCGGCAGGCTCATGATCCGGCCGATCTGCGCCGCCTCGTCCGGCGACACCCGCTGGAGGCCGACGAGCGCCGACTTCTCCATCAGCCGCGGTGCCACCGGACTGAGATACGGCAGCAGCGTCAGCACCGATTGCCACGGCGCCGACACCACACGTCCGCGAGGCGGCCGCATCCCGCAGTCCCGCACCACGACCACCGGGCTGCCCGCTGAGGCGCCCTGCGGCGGGACTCGCCCCACGTCGTGCAGTGTGATGCAGGGAGTCCCCCCGCCCGCCGCCTGCGCGAGCCCGGTCCAGGCATGCGCCCGGCCCGTCTCCACCGCGATCCGCGCGCCGGTCGCGGCGGCCCGCAGCACCAGCACCTGGGCCGTCCACAGGCCACCGATCAGCGTGATGTCGTACGGAGTCGGCCGGTTGACGCCGAGCACGGCGGGCCGGTTCCCGGCGTCCACGCCGATCACCACCCCGTCGTCCCCGACCGGCAGCGCGAGCGCCTCCAACTGGTCCACTGACAGCGCGTGGCGCTCACGGCGGGGTCCGAGCAGCCCGAAGCCGATCCGCGGCTTCCCCCGGCCGCTGACCGGCTCCCGCATCCTCGCGGGCATCGGAGCCGAATCCCCCGCCGGGCCCTGACCTGGGCCCGATCCCGGCGAAGGCGGGGGCGCAGGCGCGGCCCCCGTTGTCGGTACGGACATCAGCGAGTACCCCCGAGCGGAAGAGTGGCGAGCATCGCGGGCACCTGCTCGCGGTCCAGACGCACCAGCCCGGTCTTCACCCCGCGGGCCGCGCGCTCCAGTTCATGACGGGCGGTCACCAGCTCCTCGTCGCTGCGCCCCGTGATCCGTACGTGTCCGCTGACCGTCACCCCCTGCCGCTCGCCGCGCCCCAGCGTGAGGCTGAAGGTCGTGGCAAGCGCCGGGATCGAGGTGAGCAGTGCGACGAGCTGCGGCATCGGCGCACCGCCGCCGCCCAGCTCAGGCCAGCGCGCCACCCAGTACGAGGTGTGCCTCCGGTCGTCGCAGCGCCACGTGCGCGATGTCTCCATCGTCCGCCGCGTGGGTGTCTCCGTACGCCCCGCCTGCGCTATGGCCAGCGGATTGGCGCACGACGAGACGGCTATCGCCGCGGTCAGCTCCTGCTCGGTCAGCACCGCCGCGCGGAATCCGGCACCCGCCAGCCGGCTGGAGAGCTGGTCCGCCGCGCGCACCACGCACTTCTGCGCGCCCACCAGGCCGCCACCCCGCGCGGCCACCGCTTCGGGACAGAGCTCGGGGTCGAGCTTGAGCGCTATCCACGTGATCCGCACAGCCGGGGAGCCCGTCTGGGCCTGCAACGGCGCGTAGTTGCGGGCCGCCACCGACTGCTCCGGCAGATGCGGGGCCGGGGCGGGCTGCGTGTGCTGCACGACCTGGGCGGACTCCAGCCGTACGTCGTCCACGTCCAGCGCGTCCCGTACGAGACGGACGGGCAGCGGCCTGGCCGAACGGTCGGGCCGCAGCGCCGTGGTGTCCGACTCGATCTGGAGCACCACCGTCAGGAACGTACCGTCGCCGATCATCCCGACCGGGCGCCGGTCACGGTCGCTGTACGCGTAAGTGCGCAGCGCCGGGTCGCACTCAACGGCGGGCGCCAGCCCCGGCTCCGTACCGGCGGGAAGCACCAGGGAGGCTGCCCTGCGCGTCCGGGCGCGCAGCCCGAGAGCGGTCGAGATCCAGTCGGGCAGCGCGCGCCGGTGCCTGCGCACCAGGGCGAGCAGCACCAGCAGCGCGGCGAGCACACCGGCCGGGACCAGCATGAGGGGACTGATCACCCACGCCACCAGCAGCAGAGCCGCCGCCAGCTCGATCAGTACCAGTTGTTGCATTCGAAAAGGTCCGAAATGCCCCGGCCGCGCCTTCAGTCCGGGCGTCGCCTGGCCTGGGGAGGCGGCGGTGGACGGCGCGGTCGCGGCAGGCCGCGTCTGCGTCGCTGAAGCCATGATGGAGAAACCCCCGATTTCGTCCCGATCACCCTGGCCGACCAGGGTGTTGGCAGCCCGGTCACCCTACCCGCCCCACCACCGCACCCGGTCTACAGGCATAGTAGGGGGCCGGTCCGACAGTCAGGCAGGGCCCGGGGGCCATGCCGACGCGCCCTGCCCCCGGGGGCGACCGAGCCTTTTTTCATCGATGGGGACTCATGGCATCACGGCGGGATGAGCTCAACGCGTACACCTTCGCGAAGAAGCGCACGGTGGCCGCATTTCTCCAACCCTCGGCCACCGCCGCGGAGGAAGGCGCGCCCAGACCGCTGCGCGCCGTCGTCCCCGGGCTGATCGTCGGCGCGGTGATCCTGGCGGGGTTCGGCGCGTGGGGGATGTTCAAGCCCACCGCGCCCAAGGACTGGGCCAAGCCGGACACCAAGGTGATCGTCGGCAAGGACTCCACCACCCGCTACGTCGTACTGAGTACCGGTGAGGGGAAGCAGAAGGAGACACTCCTCCACCCCGTGCTCAACCTCGCGTCCGCGCGGCTCCTGCTCACTCCGAAGGAGTTCGCGGTCATCCAGGTGCCCGACAAGATCCTCGACGCGGGCAAGCCTCCGCGCGGCCCCATCCTCGGCATCCCGTACGCGCCCGACCGGCTGCCCAGCGACACGGAGGCGGCCCGGCCCAAGCGGTGGGCCGTCTGCGAGCAGCCGGGCGGCGGCAAGGGCGGCAGTGTGCAGAAGGCCGCGTTCCTCTTCGCGGACCGCGACTTCGCCAGGACGGACGGCGGGCAGCGGCTGACCGGCGCGCAGGTGCTGTACGTGAAGGGCCAGAAGGGCGACCGCTACCTGGTCGACGCCAAGGGCACGAAGTACCTGGTGCGCGACAAGCCGAGCGACAACCTCACCCGCGCGCTCGTCGGCGGCAGGGAGCCGCAGTCCGTCACCGACGACTGGCTGGACACGCTGCACACCGGCAGTCCCGTCGACTTCCCCGAGGTCCCCGGCGAGGTCGCCGCGGACGCGGGCGTCGGCGGCGGGCTCACCGAGGAGCAGGACCGGGTCGGGAAGGTGCTGCTCGCGCAGACCGGCGCGGGGCCGCAGCACTACGTCGTCCTTCAGGGGAAGGTGCAGCCGGTGTCGGAGTTCACCGCCTGGCTGCTGATCAACTCCCCGCAGACCGGCGGCCTGGACATGGGCGGCGAGGCCGACACCGTGGACGCGCAGTCGCTCACACCGGGCACGGAGACCTTCGGCGCGGAGCACCGCTGGCCCGAACGGCGCACCACCCAGGTCAACAAGGAGAGCGGCGAAGGCGCCCGCGACACCGTGTGCAGCGTGCTCCGCTCCGTCGACGACAAGGGCCGCGCGACCCTCTCCACCTGGGCCGGCGCGGCGTACCCCGCGGACGTCACCGCGGCGGGCACGAGTACGTACGTCACCCCGGGCAGTGGGCTCCTCTACACGCAGGTGCGGGGACGTCAGACCAACCCCGACGGTTCGCTCTTCCTGGTGACGGACACCGGACTGCGGTACGCGGTCCAGGCGAACGGGGACAGCGATGCCTCGCGTTCGGAGATCGGCACCGGGGACCGGCCGGAGCAGCAGGACGGCCGCCCCGAGCCCAGCGTGGCACAGATAAGGCTCGGCTACGAGAAGGTCACCCCGGCCCTGGTCCCGATCGCCTGGTCGGAGTTCCTGTCGAAGGGGCCGCGGCTCGACACCAACAGCGCCCGCCAGCCGCAGGGCTCGTGAGGGAGGACCGGGACCTGATGCCTTACGTACGCATGCCTCACGTACGCACGAAAACCGCCCTGGTGGCCGCTGTGGCGGCCCTGGCCGGGCTGACGGCGGTCCCCCCGGCCCAGGGAGCCGAAAAGTCCGCGGAGGGGCCTGGAGTGGCGTCCTGGAGCCTCGGGATAAACGGCAGCGGCGAATGCTCGTTCCCGATGAAGAAGCAGATCGCGGGCACCCCCTGGCCCCTCCAGCGCGTGATACTCGACGAACTGTGGGCGGAAACCAAGGGCAAGGGCGTGCGCGTCGCGGTCATCGACACCGGGGTCGACAACACCAACCGCCAGCTCAGGAAGGCCGTCGACACCTCCACGGGTGCCGAGTTCCTCGCCAAGAAGATGGAGAAGGGCGCCGACGGCGACGGTACGGACGACAAGGTCGGCCACGGCACCAAGGTCGCCGGCATCATCGCCGCGCGCCCCCGTAAAGGCACCGGATTCGTCGGACTGGCCCCCGCGGCCACCATCATCCCCATCCGCCAGAACGATGAGAAGAACAGCGGCCAGGACACCACCATGGCCAAGGCGATCGACCACGCCATCGCCAAGAAGGCCGACATCATCAACATCTCCCAGGACACGACGAAGCCGTTGACGGAGGACTCCACCCTGGGCCGCGCCGTGCGCCGCGCGCTCGACGAGGAGATCGTGGTCGTCGCGTCGGCCGGAAACGACGGTGTCGACGGGCGGCGCAAGAACACCTACCCGGCCGCCTTCGACGGAGTCCTCGCCGTCGCCGCGTCCGACCGTAACAACGAGCGCGCGGCGTTCTCCCAGTCCGGCGCGTTCGTCGGGGTGGCGGCGCCGGGCGTGGACATCGTCTCCACGGTCCCCGGCAACGGCCAGTGCGTCGACAACGGGACGAGCTTCTCCGCCCCGTACGTCGCGGGCGTCGCCGCGCTGCTGCGCGCCAAGCACCCGGAGTGGAAAGCGCACCAGATCGTCGCGCAGATCGAGCAGACCTCCGAACGCAGCGTCAACGGCCATGACGACTTCGTCGGATGGGGCGTCGTCGACCCGGTCCGCGCGCTGACCGAGGACGATCACGCACCCGAGTCCCCGCGCCCCGACCCGGGCCCGCCCAAGGCGCCCGCGCCCGAGCCCGCGCACCTCGCGCTCTCCGAGACGTCCCAGGAGCGGTCGGAACGGTACGCCACGTACGCCCTGGGGATCGGCGGCGTACTCGTCGCGGTCGTCGCGGGCTCGGCCACCGTGCTGCGGGACCTGCGAGGCCGGGACTCACGGCGCCGGAGGCCGCGCCGGCGGACCTGAGTCTGCGCCGTACAGCGCCGTCGCGCTTTGCGATGAGTTCCGGCGGGTGAAGTCGATCTCTCTCCCGAAACCGGTGTTGGGGCCGGGAGGAGATATGGCTAAAGTGACCGTGGCTTCACGAGTGCGATGAGGCCCATGGGGTCGACGGGGGTCATGGGGGACCTGACATGGCGGGGGACATGCTGGACGGCGGAGGAGATTCCCGCCCTCCGGACAGTGACGCGTACCGCCCCTTCCGACGGGAAAACCATCCTCACCCATTGCTTCCCCCTCTTCTGAGACACGGGGGCAAGCGCGATGTACGTGCGGGAACGTCCGGGGAACACACCACGGCCCGTTCCGGCGGCGCGCGCGAAGAGAAGAAGAAGCCCGGCGGCGATCGCGTGTGCCGGGCCGGGAACCGATAGATAGGACTCCGGATGAGCAGCCCCGCAGGTGGGTTCGGACTTTCAGACGACCCGATCGTCCAGGCGAAGAACAAGATCACGGAGACCAAGCAGCAGGTCTCCAAGCAGTCCAGGGAACTGGCCGACATCATCGCGACGGTCAGCGCCGGATGGACGGGTGTCGGCGCCCAGGGCTTCGTCTCGGCCCAGGTGATGATCAACGAGGACCACGACGCCATCCTCCGTCTGCTCACCGTCCTGGACAACGCCGTCGGCCAGACGAAGAACCTGAGCAACGAGCAGGACGACGACGTCCGGGCCCAGTTCGCCGCCGCCAGGACCGAGACCCCGCAGAACACTTCGGGTCTCAACAACATCTGACACGACCGACCCGCTCGCGGCCGCAGGGCCGATCGACCACACACCGAGGAGAACAGCATGGCCGGCACAGATCCGGGCACCCGGGTTCGGTACGAGTCCGTCCAGGAGATGGCGAACCGCATCCGGACGGTCTCGAAGAACATCATCCAGGACCTCGAAGAGATGGACCTGGCGCTCAAGGTGGTCACCGACACCTGGGACGGCGAGGCTCACGGGGAGTACGAGGCCCTCCAGCGCAAGTACAAGGGCAACGCCACGCACATGAGGGATCAGTTGGAGAAGGTCGCCAAGCTGATCGAAAGCGGCAAGGACGGGTACCGCGCCACGGACGTGAAGGCCTCGCGGTTCTTCACCGAGGCGTACTGACCGGCCCAGGCCGGGAAACACGGGGAGGGGCACGCACCGTACCGGGCGTGCCCCTCGGCCGTCCTCCAGCCGCCGTAGAGCCCTACGAGGCCCCTGCCGAGCCCTGCCAAGGCTCCTCCCGGCTCACTTCAGGTCGAACTCCCCGTCCCTCGCACCGAGCACGAACGCCCGCCACTCGGCCTCGGTGTACCGCAGCACGGTGTCATGGTCCATCGACGACCGCATCGCGACGGCCCCGCCCGGGAGATAGGCGATCTCCACCCGCTCCTCGTCCGGAGTCGTGCCGGGAGCGCCCTGCCACTCCACGCCACTGATGTCGAGCGCGTACAGCTCGTCCTTCTCCTGCTGAGTGCCCATCAGGGGCCTCCCCTTCTTCGTCACGGTACGGAGTTGCAGACCAAAGTATCCGTAGTCGGCGGCGTCGTTCGCGCCGGATGCGGCGCATCACCTGTCCCACGCGGTCCAGGACGTCAGGAGTTCAGGTCCAGAAGCCTGGCCAGAATGGATCTGACGGCCCCTGGCAGGGTGAGATTGGCCAAGTTGGCGCCGGTGAAGACAACCGCGATGGAGATGTCGACCGGCTCGGCCGGGCCGTTTACCTCGACGGTCTGACGCCTCCTGCTCCCACGCCCCTTCTGGGAGACTCTGATGCGCACGCCTTCACGGGCCAGTGCATAGCCCTTCCCGCGTCGGGCGGCCGTGCAGGTGTACGTATGGCCGCCGTGGGTCAGACGCAGCGAACGGCCCTTCTTCGTCAGGGCCCACCGCCTTCGGCGCAGTGGGACGGGTGTGATGCCCACCCGGAATTGCATGAGCGACAGGGACGGGCGGCTCCCGTCAGCGAAGCCCTCGAACGACGATGCGGGGATACGCTCACCGTCCACTCCGACCCGGGCCCAGGTGCTCTGGCGGGCAACGGGGTAGGTCACCACAATTCTGCCGAAAATCTCCGAAGTGCCGCGCCAGCCGTACCGACGAGTGCCGTGACGGCCTTGCTGGGTCTCCCACGATTCAAGGGTGAACGATGTGCTGTCCGTCGTTCTCATGGACCTTCCGATACGGAGTGGCGAGCCTCTGGCGCGGGCGGAATTCCGTCACGAGCAGTCGAGGGACCCGCGTGCGGCCTTGGCGAAGAGATCGCTCAGTTCCTTTTCGGCAGGGAATCCCGTCGCTGCGCGCTCCTTCGGGTTCCAGGGGTAATCGACGTTGTCGAGCAGGAAGTACGTCTCCTCGCCCCCGCAGACGGCCTTTTCGACCCGCCTGTCCGTGAGTGACGCGGCCAGTTCCGGGTCTTTCACGACGGCCAGTCTGGTGAACGGGCCGTTCCGCTCGTCTCCCGTGAAGGAAAGATCGCAGAACCACGCGCTGTCGAGGTCGCCGGAGGTCCGCTCTTGTACGGACTGGCCCTTCGGCCCTGTGGTCTTGGCGAGCCGGAATCCGGGCAGGGCGCAGACCTCGTCGAGGTCGGTCGCGGAGACGGTGGACGCGGGCAGTACGTCGCCCGGCCCCTCCGTGGATTTCGGGCGGCAGTCCGACTCGGCAGTCCATGACGCGGCAGCCGTCGTGAGGAGCCGCGCCAAGGCCGTCGGCTCCGCCGCGCCGCTCCACACGCGGGCCCGAAGCACCGTCCTGTCACCCGGAGCCGCTGGGGCGGCGAGCGCCGTGCAGGACGAGGGCAGCAGGAGCCAGCCGCTTCGCTCGTCCGTCACCCCGGGCAGGGCCCCGGCCACGATGTCGTCGCTCGCGGACATCGCCCAGGTGCCCCGTTCGAAGGGGAACGCGGCGCTCTCCGAAGAGACTTCCAGCGAGAACCGCACATCGGTGGTGCCCGGTCCGACGGCTGTCCGTTCGACCGTGCAACTTCGGGCCTGTCCGGCATCCTCGCCGGTCAGCCGCCCCGTTCCGGGGAAGGCCCGCTGGACGTCGTCCGCCGACAGCTTGCCGTGACAGACCCTCTCGGGGCCGAAGGCATTGGTGTTGAAGGTGAGGAACAGCCCACCGGCCAGAACGAGAACAGCCGGAACGGCGACGGCCGACCATTTCGCGCGTCGGGAGCGCGGCATACGTACGGGCATGGAACGTCAATCCCATCCGAGGTTGACTGCGGCATCGCCGCGTGAGCTGGAATAAGACTGCTTGGCTTCTCGCCGCATGGCCTGCCATGCCTCCCAGTTCGGATCCTTTTTGCTGTTGTTCTCGTCCAAGACGTCCACGCCGCGGTCGCGGGCAAAGCTGTCAATCATGCTGTACGTGCCGCCCACCCCGGCCGTATAGTGCTCGGAGTTCTTTTCCTGGGCCACCGAAGAGGCCGCCGAGCTGACATCCTTCGACCACTCGTAGGTTGCCGCGTCGACCAGCCTCTGTGCGGTATCGCCGAATACCGGAAGTCCGGTCACCGGTGCGCCGATGGAATGATAGGCGTACCTTGCCTGATCGTTCACAGCGGCTATCTTGTCGTCCCGCTCGTCCAGAATCACATCGGACCCGATCGAGTTCATCGCGCCCAGTACGGAGCCCATATCACTCGCCGGATTCTTCCAGGCCTCATGGCCTTCCCCGCCGGCCTGCGGAGCCTGGGAAAGCTGTTCCATCGCGTACGTACGCTGTGTGTCGTACAGGAGGGCATAAGTCTGGTCGTCTGCGGACACCCCGCGCATGATGCGCATGAGACTGTCCTTCCCGACGGTGATACCAGCCTCGCCGTCGCCGGATTTCCAGATACTGTCCATTCCTTCGGGACTGCCGTACTTCGTACCTTTCTCCGCCAGAATATGGTGACTATCCTGGGAGTAATCGGCCAGCGCCCGTCCGAGATTCTTCTGGAGATTCTGGTGGACGGATTCGCCGCCGGCCTTGTCGTCGAGGACATTGATGGTTTCCTGCATCACCCTGGCCTGGGCGGCGCTGTGCGGACCAGGCTCGCCGCCCGACTGCCCCTCAGCCAGTGGTGGATGGCCGGTGGTCGCGGATTCCAGCGCGGCGCCCAGTCCCATGCGGCTCATCGGGTCGTCGAGTGTCGTCACCGAATAGCCGGTGATCACGTTTTTCGGCCATTCGCGGGCATCGTCCCCGCTGCCTACCAGATACTTCAAGTGGTCGTTGACGACGCGATTCTCGCCCGTGCCGTTTCCATCCGGGTCGAAGAAAGCTGTGGCTGCCTCCGGATTCTTGCTCATGACCTTGAGCAGTCCGTCGACGGCGTCGGTGTTCACTCCTTCATGGCCCCGGCCCCACTTGGTGAATATTCCCGAGTTGTCCTTCTCGGCTGCGATGAGGTCATCGCCCAGGGCATAAAGGAATTGGTCGTCGTACGGGGTGTTCGCGTGATCCATCATGTCGACGAACAACTGGTACCCGTAGAGTGGTTCAGTGTTCGATCCGAAGTTCTTCGTACCGGATTTATCCAGCCCTTCCGTCCATTCCCGGTAAAATTTTCCGTCGGAACTTGCCACCCAGTCCTGGTACTTCTTCGATCCGGGTGGGGAGTCCGTTACGCTCCCCGGGACGCGGGTGGCTCCGGCCACAGTGTTGGCCAGCCCCTTCTGGATGTCCTGGTATTGGCCGCGGTCGAGCTTCTTGTCCTTGTCATGTGAGAAGTCGTTCAGGCGGTCGTTGAGCTTGATGGTGCCTTCGGGCCCCAGGCTGTTGAGGAACGTCTGGCTGAACGCCTTGTTGTCGGAGTTGTCGCGGAACGACCTCTGGAATTCCGCCCACTCCGCGGCGGACACCTTCTCGCCGTTGTTGATCCGCGTGGCGATCTCTTTCTGGTTCTCCGCCTCGTACAGCTCGATGTCGCCCTTGGCGTGCGCGTTGAACCCGGTGCCGAGCGTCTCGTCGTTCTTGTCACCTATGGAGTCGACGACCACAGCGTCGAGAGCCACCTTCACGCCCTTGTCCGCATCGTCGACCGCCTTGACGCAATCGTCTATGTGCTTCGCCCAGGACTGCTCGACGTTGCGCGCGTCGGGATCGTGCTGGACGGCGCGGCGCTCGGAGTCGGTCAGCTTCGAGTAGTCGTACGAGACCGTCCCGTACTCGGAGACCTTCATACCGGCCTTGACGGCGTCGTCCCGGGCCGACTGGACCCGCTTCTTGAGCTCCACGAACTGTTCGTGGGCGTCGCGGAGCAGGCTCGCTATCGCCTTGGCCTGCGTCTGGGCCGCCGCGTACTCGTAGCGGGTCGCCGCGAAGTTGGTGTGGGCCACCGTCGCGCTGGTGCCCAGCCAGTTCGGGCTCATGGTGACCGACTGGACGCTGTCCTTGTAGCGGTCCTCGACCTTTTTGAACTCGCCGGCCATGTCGTCCCACTTGCCCGCTGCCGTGGTCAGCAGTGCGAAGTCGGTGGTCATGACGTCTTCGTATGTGAGCATGCTTCTTCCGCTCTCCTCGTGAGGAACCGGGTGCCGATCCGCCTACCGGTCGTGCCCGTGTCGGTGTGCGAACCGGCGGCCTACACCCCGTTGAGCTTCGACCGGGACTGCAGGAAGTTTCCGCGGGTGTCGAGGTCGTTACGGGCGAAGAGCCCGCCTGCGCCCCGTAGCGCACCCTTCTCCACGGACAGCCGCCCCATCAGCGTCTTCACCTGGCCCTCCCACGTCTCCTGCACCGTCTTCAGGCCCTTCGCCGTGTCCCAGCCGGTGAAGCCCGTGACCGCGCCCTTCGAGGCTTCGTCCGCCCAGTCACCCGCCTTCTTGGTACTGGGTTCCAGGTCCCTCTCGATGTCGTTCGCCGCGGCCTTCTTCTGCGCGGGTGTCGAGGCGACGTCCCCGCCGCCCGACGCGGCCCCGCCGGCGTCCGTGCTGTTCAGCCGCATGCCCGTCGACCGGCTCGCGGCGGCGTCGGAGCGCAGCTGGCCCCACTCCTCGTCAAATCCCATGATGTGTCTCCCCGTTGTGAAATCTGTTCAGGTGCGAGGCGGCGCGCACACCACCGCGCGCACGCCGCCTCGCACACCTCATACGCCCGGCAGCCGACCCGTCTGCACCAGCGGATTGCCGCGCCGCCGCGAGGCGAAGTAGCCGCGGCCCGGCGGCATCGGGGTCGCCCGTACGCGGCCGATCAGGTCGCCCTCGGACGGGTCGCCCGACAGGACCACGCCTTGGGCGCCCAGTTCCAGCACGCGCTGCATGAACGGCTCGTACAGGGCCCGTGAGGCGCCCGCGGCGTTCCGCGCGATGATGAAGCGGACCCCTGTGTCCCGGGCGAAGGGCAGGTACTCCGCGAGCGGGGCCAGCGGGTTGCCCGAGTTGGTCGCCACCAGGTCGTAGTCGTCGACGATGATGAAGATCTGCGGCCCGCTCCACCAGCTCCGGTCCCTGAGCTGCTGCGGCGTCACGTCCGTGGGGGGCTGACGGCGCGCGAAGACGCCGCCCAGCGCCTCCATGTGCATCTGCATGGACGAGGCCATCGGCGCGTACTCCAGCAGATGCGGCTCCGACAGCGATCCCAGCAGCGTCCGCCGGTAGTCGCCGACCACGAACTTCGCCTGGTCGGGGGTGTACCGCTCGGCGAGCTGCTTCGCGATCAGCCGCAGCAGATTGGTCTTGCCGGACTCGCTCTCGCCGAAGACCAGGAAGAACGGGTCGGTCTCGAAGTCGACGAACACCGGCTCCAGATTGGTCTCGTCGATCGCGACCGCGACGCCGGACCGCGGGAACTCGAACCCCTTGGGCAACTGGTCGGCGGGGAGCTTGCGCGGCAGCAGCCGCACCGTCGGGGCCGACTGGCCCGCCCAGTGCGTCCTCGCCGCCCGCACGAACGCCGCCGTACCCTCCGAGAGATCCGCGGCGTCGCTCACCCCGTCGACACGCGGCAGCCCGCTCATGAAGTGCAGCTTCTGCGGCACCTGGCCGCGGCCCGGCACCCCCGCCGGGACGTTCGCCGCGACCTTGCGGTCGAACTCGGAGTCCATGACGTCGCCGAGCCGCAGCTCCAGCCGGCCGAGCATCTGGTCCTTGAGCGCCGCACGCACCTCCATGTAGCGCGCGGCGGTGACCACCACATGGACGCCGTAACCGAGACCGCGCGCCGCGATGTCGGAGATGATCGGCTCCATCATCTCGTAGTCGTTCCTGAAACCGCCCCAGCCGTCGATGACCAGGAAGACGTCGCCCCACGCCTCACCGGGCAGCTCGCCCGCGGCGCGCTTGCGCCGGTACGTGGCGATCGAGTCGACGCCGTTCGAGCGGAAGAATTCCTCGCGCCGGTTGAGGACGCCCAGGACCTCCGCGACGGCTCGCCGCACCCGCTCGGGGTCCAGCCGCGACGCGACCCCGCCGACATGCGGCAGATCCGCCAGCGAGGCGAGCCCGCCCCCGCCGAAGTCCAGCGCGTAGAACTGCACTTCCCGCGGGGTGTGGGTGAGGGCGAACGACGAGATCAGCGTCCGCAACAGTGTCGACTTGCCGGACTGCGGACCTCCCACGACCAGCATGTGCCCCGCCGCCCCGGAGAAGTCCCGGTAGAGCACCTCACGACGCTGCTCGAAGGGCTTGTCGATCAGCCCGAGCGGTACGGTCAGCCCGCCGGGACGCGAGTACTCCGTCGCGTTCAGCCCGCGCGCCTCCGTCACCGCGATCCCCGGCAGCAACTGGTCCAGCGTCGGCGCCTCGTCCAGCGGCGGCAGCCACACCTGATGCGCCGGCACCCCCTGCCCGTCCAGCCGCCGCACGATGACGTCCAGCACCGTGTCCGCCAGCGCCTCGTCCTCCGACGCCGGCACGAACGCCGCCGCCGGGTCCGGCGCCGCGTACACCACCGGCACCGGCGCCGCCGTGAACAGCACCGGACGCCGCTCGACGGGGAACTGCCCCACCGACAGGTCCGGTCCGCCCGCGCGGTACGTGCCCGAGACGTACGCCGCCTTGAACCGCGTCATCTCGTCCGTACCGAACTTCAGATACCCGGAGCCCGGCACCGACGGCAGGTGGTACGCGTCCGGCACGCCCAGCGCCGTACGCGACTCCGCCGCTGAGAACGTGCGCAGACCGACGCGGTATGAGAGGTACGTGTCGAGGCCGCGCAGCTTGCCCTCCTCCAGCCGCTGCGAGGCCAGCAGCAGATGCACACCCAGGGAACGGCCGATCCGGCCGATCTGGATGAACATGTCGATGAAGTCGGGCTTGGCAGTCAGCAGCTCGGAGAACTCGTCGATGACGAGGACCAGCGAGGCGAGCGGTTCCAGTGCGGCGCCGGCCGCCCGCGCCTTCTCGTAGTCATGGATGTTGGCGTAGTTGCCGGCCGAACGCAGCAGCTCCTGACGGCGCTGCAGCTCACCGCGGATCGCGTCCCCCATGCGGTCCACCAGCGTCAAGTCGTCCGACAGGTTGGTGATGACCGCCGCCACGTGCGGCATCTGCGACATCCCCGCGAACGTGGCACCTCCCTTGAAGTCGGCGAGAACGAAGTTCAGCGTCTCCGAGGAGTGCGTGACCGCCAGCCCCAGCACCAGCGTGCGCAGCAGCTCCGACTTGCCTGACCCCGTCGCGCCGACACAGAGCCCGTGCGGCCCCATGCCCTCCTGCGCGGCCTCCTTCAGGTCCAGCATCACCGGACCGCCGTCCTCACCGACCCCGATCGGTACCCGCAGCCGCTCCGCCGTCGACCGGGGCCGCCACGTACGGGCCACGTCCACGGCCCCCGCGTCGCCCAGGCCCAGCAGATCCGTGAAGTCCAGGTTGGCCAGCAGCGGTTCGTCGTCGTCGCCCCCGCCCGTACGCAGCGGGGCGAGCTGGCGCGCCAGCGCCTCCGCCGCGGGCAGCGAGATCCCGTCGGGCACCCCCTCGTACGCCAGACCCCCGCCGGACTCCAGCCACAGCCGCCCCGGCTGTACGACAACCGACAGGCCGCCCCGCGGCTCGTCCAGCTCCCCGGGCACCACCTCGACGATCGTCACGCCCTGCAGGCCCTCGACCGCCGCGAACAGCGAGTCGGGCGGCACCATCCCGCCGTCCAGCACGACGACCACATGCGGCTGGTCCAGCACCGGCGAACTGTCCCTGCCGAACCGCGGACGCCCCTCCAGCCTGCTCTGCAGCAGACCCTCCAGCTCCCCGAGGTCATCGCCGAACAGCCGCTTCGTACCGGCCCCGTCGATCTGCCCGGGCACCTGCGTGTGCGGCAGCCACTTCGTCCACTCCCAGCGCCCCGCCGCGCCCGGCGACACCACCACCGCGACCATCAGGTCCTCGCAGGAGTGCAGCGTCACCAACTGGGCGACCAGCGCACGCGCCGTGGCCTGCGCCGAATCCTGCTCACCGGAGACCGTCACGTGGTAGAAGGCGCGCATCGACACCGCCATGGGCAGCCCGTCCAACGAGCCGTGCACCGCCAGGAACCGCTGCATCGCGCCCGCGCACAGCGGCTCCAGCTCGTCCACCGGCGCCGTTTCCGGCGCCATCAGCGGCGTGGCGAGCTGCTGCGCCCCCAGACCGATCCGCACCTGGACGAAGTCCTTGTCGCCGACCCGCCGTTCCCACACCCGCGACCCCTCGGCCACCACCGACCAGAGCTGCTCGGGCGACGGGTGCAGATAGAGCTGCGCGTCGCGCTGCGCCCGCGCCGTCCTGCGCACCGTACGCCGCGTCTGCGCCAGGTACTTGAGGTAGTCGCGCCGTACATCGGCAATTTGCCCCTGCGTACCGCGGCGGTACCTGACGATCTGCGCGGCGATCATCGCGACCGTCGAGAACAGCATCAGAACGCCCATGATCCGCATGAACGGCGGCGCTTGGGGCGAGAAGAAGAAGACCACCGACGAACCCATGCCGAGTACCGGCAGGACCTGCATCAGCATGCCCTCCTGCTGACCACGCGGCAGTTCGGGCGGCGCTTCCAAGGTCAGCGCATCCGAGGGCACTTCCGGCGGAAGGGACCGTGGCGGGCGTTTGACAATGATCTGGCTCACCGGCGTATCAATCCCTCAAGACGGACGGGCGATTCCGTACCGGCGCCCCCGTGGCGACGGCGTCGCTCCGCGCGACGGTGATCCTACGTGCAGCCGCACCGCACCCCTCCCGGTAGGGTGGCGCGCGCACCGTGCGCAACCGCGAATCAGGGGGTCCAGACACGTGAGTACGACCGCAGCGACCGGCTTCTGCCGCGTCACTGTCGTGGCGCCGGACAGCAGGATCGATGTCGCCCTCCCGGAGGACATCGCCGTCGCCGACGTCCATCCGGAGATCCTGCGGCTCACCGGCCAGACCCAGACAGCGGGCACCCCCACCGGATACCACCTCGTACGGCGCGACGGGACCGTCCTCGACGGCGCCCGCACCCTCGCCGCGCAGCAGGTGCTCGACGGCGAGATCCTCAGCCTCCGCCCCTTCGCGGAATCCCTGCCGCCCGCCGTGTTCGACGACGTCTCGGACGCCGTCGCCTCCGCCGTACGCCGCGACCGCCACTTGTGGAGCGACGACCTGCTGCGCGGCGCGGGCCTCATAGGCGGCGTACTGCTCCTCGTCCTCATGGGCTTCGTCCTGTGGTTCGCCGACCCCGTGCGCCACGACATGCACGGCCTGCCCGGCATCATCGCGGGCGTCGCCGGCGTGCTGCTGACAGCCTTCGCGGGCGTACGGGCGCGGGTGTACGCGGACCGGGCCACCGCCGTCGCCCTCGGCCTCGGCGCGCTGCCCCTGTTGCTGATCGCCGGCTCCGGCATCCTCGCCCCCGACGCGGGGCAGGGGCCAGGACGCCTTCAGTTCCTGCTCGGCTGCGTCACCGTCCTCGTCGCGTCCGTCGCCCTCGTCGCGCTCACCCCGAGCGGCGACGCGCCCTTCGTCGCCGCCACGTTCCTGGCGACCGTCGGCACCCTCGCGACGTTCGTCATGATCCTCACCGAGGCGTCGGCCACCGACACGGCGGCCGTCTGCGTCCCCGTCGCCGTCGGCCTCGTCGCCTTCCTGCCCGGCCTCTCCGCGCGCTTCGCCCGCCTTCCCATCGGCTACGCCTCGCCGCGCGCCGCCACGAACGACGCGTCCGACGGCACGTACGACGGGTTCGGCGCCCTCCCCGACCAGAACGCCGTACCCGACGCCGAGCCCGTCGACGCCGCGCGCATCGCCGCGCAGGCCCGCCGCGGCCACGAGATGCTCCTCGGCCTGGTCGGCGGCTGCGCGGCGGTCGTCGTCGGCTCTGCCGCCGTCCTCGGCTTCTCGGACACGGTCTGGGCCCAGCTCCTCGCCCTCACGGCGGGCCTCGCGACGCTGCTGCGCGCCCGCCTGTTCCGTTACACGTCCCAGGTCGCCTGCGCGCTCACCGCGGGCATCTCCGCGATCGCCCTGCTGATCCTGGGGCTCTCCCTGAACCCGCCCGTCGACTACGTCAGGGAACTGCTGGTGTACGGCGACCGCGGCGCCCTCGACATCCGTACGATCTGGCTCACCGTGAGCGTCGCCGCCGGCGCCGCCCTGATCACCGCGATCGGCCTGATCATCCCGCGCAAGGGCCTCTCCCCGTTCTGGGGGCGCCTTCTCGACCTCGCCGAGGGTGCGGTGCTGCTCTCGCTGGTGCCGCTCTGCCTGGCCGTACTCGACGTCTTCAGCGCGGCCCGCGCGCTCACCGGCTGACCACTGTGAAGGGCTCGCCCGAGGGCTGGTACCCTGGGCGACGGCCGTTTGTGTACGTGACCACCGAAGCCCCTGGCTCCGCGGTCGGCGCGCAACGGATCTCCCGCCTCCCGAGTAACGGAAGCTCCCCAGAGTATTCGACCTGGGGCACTCGGTGGCCACGAAGACTCACGAGGAGTACGCGTGTCGCTCGACGCCGCTACGAAGAAGCAGATCATGACCGAGTTCGGCACCAAGGAAGGTGACACCGGCTCCCCCGAGGTCCAGGTCGCCATGCTGTCGCGCCGGATCTCGGACCTGACCGAGCACCTCAAGCTCCACAAGCACGACCACCACTCGCGTCGTGGTCTGCTCATCCTGGTCGGGCAGCGCCGCCGCCTGCTCCAGTACCTGGCCAAGAAGGACATCCAGCGCTTCCGTGCGCTGGTCGACCGCCTGGGCATCCGCCGCGGTGCGGCCGGCGGCGCCAAGTAAGACGCCGTGATAGGGAGCGGTTCCCACGTCCAGGGAACCGCTCCCTTCGCCGTATGTACGGGGCCTCCCGCGGGTACGTGATCTTTACGCGGCCACCGTCCGCCCCGTACGGGGCGGACCGGGCGCCTCGCCCGGGACGGCCGGAATGCCATCCCGTGGCCGATCTCAGTAACCTGGACACACCAGCACAACTGAAGAGCACGAGCACAAACTGAAGAGGGGGAGCGACCTCCACCGCCGCCGGTCCTCGGTAGTGGCGCCCGGAAAGGCGCGGCCCATGCCGCCGCCCCGGGTGCTTCGATCGAAGACCGGCCCGCACCAAGGAGCGCTCCTCCGCCACGTCCCCTGCCACACGGGCACCGGACGAAGACGAGGAGAAATCACTAGTGGAGAACGAGACCCACTACGCCGAGGCCGTTATCGACAACGGAACCTTCGGCACCCGCACCATCCGCTTCGAGACGGGCCGACTGGCCAAGCAGGCCGCCGGTTCCGCCGTGGCGTACCTGGACGACGACACCATGGTGCTGTCGGCCACCACCGCCTCCAAGAAGCCCAAGGACCAGCTCGACTTCTTCCCCCTCACGGTGGACGTCGAGGAGCGGCAGTACGCGGCCGGCAAGATCCCCGGCTCCTTCTTCCGACGTGAGGGCCGGCCCTCCGAGGACGCGATCCTCACCTGCCGCCTCATCGACCGCCCGCTGCGCCCCTCCTTCAAGAAGGGCCTGCGCAACGAGATCCAGATCGTCGAGACGATCATGGCGCTCAACCCCGACCACCTGTACGACGTGGTCGCGATCAACGCCGCCTCCTGCTCCACGCAGCTCGCGGGCCTGCCCTTCTCCGGCCCGATCGGCGGCACCCGTGTCGCGCTGATCAAGGGCCAGTGGGTCGCCTTCCCGACCCACACCGAGCTGGAGGACGCCGTCTTCGACATGGTCGTCGCCGGCCGGGTCCTGGAGGACGGCGATGTCGCGATCATGATGGTCGAGGCCGAGGCCACCACGAAGACCATCCAGCTCGTCAAGGACGGCGCCGACGCGCCCACCGAAGAGGTCGTCGCCGCCGGTCTGGAGGCCGCGAAGCCCTTCATCAAGGCGCTCTGCAAGGCCCAGGCCGACCTCGCCGCCAAGGCCGCCAAGCCCACCGGCGAGTTCCCGGTCTTCCTCGACTACCAGGACGACGTCCTGGAGGCCCTCACCGCGGCCGTCAGGTCCGAGCTGGCCCAGGCGCTCACCATCGCGGGCAAGCAGGACCGCGAGGCCGAGCTGGACCGCGTCAAGGAGCTCGCCGCCGAGAAGCTGCTCCCGCAGTTCGAGGGCCGCGAGAAGGAGATCTCCGGCGCCTACCGCGCGCTGACGAAGTCCCTGGTCCGCGAGCGCGTCATCAAGGACAAGGTCCGCATCGACGGCCGCGGCGTCACGGACATCCGTACGCTCGCCGCCGAGGTCGAGGCCATCCCGCGCGTGCACGGCTCCGCGCTGTTCGAGCGTGGCGAGACCCAGATCCTGGGCGTCACCACCCTCAACATGCTCCGCATGGAGCAGCAGCTCGACACCCTCTCCCCGGTGACGCGCAAGCGCTACATGCACAACTACAACTTCCCGCCGTACTCCGTCGGTGAGACCGGCCGCGTCGGCTCGCCGAAGCGCCGCGAGATCGGCCACGGCGCGCTCGCCGAGCGCGCCATCGTGCCGGTGCTGCCGACGCGCGAGGAGTTCCCGTACGCGATCCGCCAGGTCTCCGAGGCGCTGGGCTCCAACGGCTCGACGTCCATGGGCTCGGTCTGCGCCTCCACCATGTCGCTGCTGAACGCCGGTGTGCCGCTCAAGGCCCCCGTCGCCGGTATCGCCATGGGCCTGATCTCCCAGGAGATCGACGGCAAGACCCACTACGTCGCCCTCACCGACATCCTCGGTGCGGAGGACGCCTACGGCGACATGGACTTCAAGGTCGCCGGTACGAAGACGTTCGTCACCGCGCTCCAGCTCGACACCAAGCTCGACGGCATCCCCGCCTCGGTCCTGGCCGCCGCGCTGAAGCAGGCCCGCGACGCCCGCCTCCACATCCTCGACGTGATGAACGAGGCCATCGACGTCCCGGACGAGATGTCCCCGAACGCCCCGCGGATCATCACCGTCAAGATCCCCGTGGACAAGATCGGCGAGGTCATCGGCCCCAAGGGCAAGATGATCAACCAGATCCAGGAGGACACCGGCGCCGACATCACGATCGAGGACGACGGCACGATCTACATCGGTGCCGCCGACGGACCGGCCGCCGAGGCCGCCCGCGCCACGATCAACGGCATCGCCAACCCGACCATGCCGGAGGTCGGCGAGCGCTACCTGGGCACGGTCGTCAAGACGACCACCTTCGGCGCGTTCGTCTCCCTGATGCCCGGCAAGGACGGACTGCTGCACATCTCGCAGATCCGCAAGCTCGCCGGTGGCAAGCGTGTGGAGAACGTCGAGGACGTGCTCGGAGTGGGCCAGAAGGTCCAGGTCGAGATCGCCGAGATCGACCAGCGCGGCAAGCTCTCCCTCATCCCCGTGATGGAGGACGAGGAGTCCGCCGAGTCCGAGGACGCGAAGGACGACGCTTCCAAGTGACATCCAGCTCCAGGACGACGGCCCGCACCTCCTCCGAGGCGCGGGCCGTCGCCCGTACCCAAACCCTGCTCAAGGGCGAGAACGGGATCGGCACGGTCCGCCGTACGACCCTCCCGGGCGGCCTGCGCGTGGTCACCGAAACTCTGCCGTCGGTGCGCTCCGCGACCTTCGGCATCTGGGTACAGGTCGGCTCCCGTGACGAGACGCCCGCCCTCAACGGCGCCACGCACTATCTGGAGCACCTGCTCTTCAAGGGCACGGAGCGGCGCAGCGCCCTCGACATCTCCTCCGCGATCGACGCGGTCGGCGGCGAGATGAACGCGTTCACCGCCAAGGAGTTCACCTGCTACTACGCGCGGGTGCTCGACACGGATCTGCCGCTCGCCATCGACGTCGTCTGCGACATGCTCACCGGATCGCTCATCGAGGCGTCGGACGTCGACGCCGAGCGCGGTGTCATCCTCGAAGAGATCGCGATGACCGAGGACGACCCGGGCGACTGCGTGCACGACCTGTTCGCGCAGACCATGTTCGGCGACACCCCCCTCGGACGCCCCGTCCTCGGCACCGTGGACACCGTCAACGCCCTGGACCGCGACCGGATCAGCCGCTTCTACCGGAAGCACTACGACCCGACGCGCCTCGTCGTCGCCGCCGCGGGCAACGTCGACCACGCCACGGTGGTACGCCAGGTCCGCAAGGCGTTCGACCGGGCCGGCGCCCTCTCCCGTACGGACGCCGCCCCCGTCGCGCCCCGTGACGGCAGCCGCGCCGTACGGGCCGCGGGCCGCGTCGATGTGCTGAACCGCAAGACCGAGCAGGCCCATGTCGTCCTCGGCATGCCGGGCCTGTCCCGTACCGACGAGCGCCGCTGGGCCCTCGGTGTGCTGAACACGGCGCTCGGCGGCGGCATGAGTTCCCGGCTCTTCCAGGAGGTACGGGAGAAGCGCGGCCTCGCCTACAGCGTCTACTCGTACACCTCGGGCTTCGCCGACTGCGGGCTCTTCGGGGTCTACGCGGGCTGCCGGCCGAACCAGGTCCACGACGTCCTGAAGATCTGCCGCGATGAACTGGACCGGGTCGCGGCGGACGGACTCGCCGACGAGGAGATCGAGCGCGCCGTCGGCCAGCTCTCCGGCGCCACCGTCCTCGGCCTGGAGGACACCGGCGCACTGATGAACCGCATCGGCAAGAGCGAGCTGTGCTGGGGCGTCCAGATGTCCGTCGACGAGATGCTGGGGCGCATAGCGGCGGTCACCCCCGACGACGTACGCGCGGTCGCCCGCGATGTACTGGGACAGCGTCCCTCGCTGTCCGTCATAGGGCCGCTCAAGGACAAGCAGGCCGCCCGCCTCGACGAAGCGGTCTCCTGACCGGGCCCACCGGCCGGGCCGTACCCCCGAAGGTGAAGGAAACAGAGCAATGAGCAAGCTGCGCGTGGCCGTTCTGGGCGCCAGGGGCCGTATCGGCTCCGAGGCCGTACGGGCCGTCGAGGCCGCCGACGACCTCGAACTGGTCGCCGCCCTCGGCCGGGGCGACCGGCTGGAGAATCTGGTGGAGGCCGGTGCCGAGGTCGTGGTGGAGCTGACCACACCCGCCTCGGTGATGGGCAACCTCGACTTCTGCGTCCGCCACGGCATCCACGCGGTCGTCGGCACCACCGGCTGGACCGACGAACGGCTCGCGCAGCTCCACACCTCGCTCGACGCCTCGCCGCGCACGGGCGTCCTGATCGCGGCGAACTTCTCCATCGGCGCGGTCCTCACCATGAAGTTCTCCGAGACGGCCGCCCGCTACTTCGAGTCCGTCGAGGTCATCGAGCTGCACCATCCGAACAAGGCCGACGCACCCTCCGGGACGGCCACCCGCACCGCCCAGCTCATCGCCGCCGCCAGGGCCCAGGCGGGCAGCGTCCCGCAGCCCGACGCGACGGTCACGGCGCTGGACGGGGCGCGCGGCGCCGATGTCGACGGTGTACCGGTCCACTCCGTACGGCTGCGCGGTCTCCTCGCGCACCAGGAGGTCATCCTCGGAGGCGAGGGTGAGACGCTCACCGTCCGCCACGACTCGTTGCACCACAGCAGCTTCATGCCGGGCATCCTGCTCGGCGTACGGCGCGTCGTCACCGCCCCGGGGCTCACCGTCGGCCTCGAACACTTCCTCGACCTGAGCTGACCCCATGCGCGCGAAGATCACCTACTGCGTCACGGCCGCCGTCCTGGTCGTCTACTTCGTCCTGGTCGGCAGCCGCGGCGTGCTCCTGATCGAGCACGGCACGGTTCTCACCGTCACCTTCGGTGTCGCGGTGCTGATCCTGCCCGTCATCGGCGTCTGGTTCCTCTGGAAGAACACCCAGTTCGTCAACCGCGCGAACCGGCTCGCCACGGAGCTGGAGGCCGAGGGAGGGCTGCCCGTCGACGAGCTGGTCCGTACCCCGGGCGGCCGGATCGACCGGGACTCCGCGGACGCCGTCTTCGCGGCGCGCCGCGCCGAGACGGAGGACTCCCCGGACGACTGGCGCTGCTGGTTCCGGCTCGCGGTCGCCTACCACGACGCGCGGGACACCCCGCGCGCCCGCAAGGCGATGCAGCGGGCGATCGCCCTCCACGACGGCAGACCCGTCCAGGTCTGACGCGGCCCCGTACCGCGCCGTACCGCTCCTCCGCGCGATTCCTGTACGCGCAGGTCAGCCGCGCCGTACGGGGCGGCGGGCCCGACACGACGGAGCGGGGGGCCGCCCCCCCGGGCCCGCCCCCCCCCCGCCGGCCGCCGCCCACACACCGCGCCGGGCTAGTCGCCCCCCACCAACCCCCCAGAGGGCCCCCCCGCGCGACCCACCCGACCCGGACCGG
>NZ_JBHZEJ010000055.1:0-5028 GCF_042756365.1 Streptomyces sp. NPDC059092 | reverse complement strand
CCCGGCCACCGTGGCCGGGCCCCGCTCCGTCGTCCGTCCTCACTCAGGCGTCGCGGTACTCGTCGCCCCACACCTCGACCGTGTCGGCCGCCCGGTCGAACGCCTCCGTACGGGACAGGAAGTCCGCGTTGTGGTCGGTGAGCAGCGCCAGGGGTTCACCCTGACGGCGTACCACGACCAGCGCCTGCCCCTGCACGGTACGGGGCAGTCCCAGCCAGCGCACCGGCTGCTGGACCGTACGGACGGCCGTGGCCTGGTTCCACGGCAGGGTCGTCGTACGGAGCAGGCTCACGCGCCGCACCCCGTGGCGGCTCACCCACGCGCCGATCCGCAGCATGCGCAGCGCGACGGCGATGCCCACGGCCGCGACGCCCAGGCAGAACATCGCCCCGGACATCTCGCCGGCGAAGGCGGTGATCATCGCGGCGAGCAGAACGAACGAGGCCAGCAGCAGGAGCAGCGCCGAGGCCACCACCCGCCAAGGGCCCGGGCGGTACGGACGCCGCCAATGATCATGATCGTCGAAGGGCAGTGCGACATCGTCGGTGGTCGCGTCAAACGCCCGGTCGGCCGTCAGGAAGGGCAGGGGCACGACTGATCCTCACTCACAAGCACGCTCGATTGCTGTGCCCGGTGAGGTTATCGATCACGCCCTCGCCCGGACCACCCCAGGGGGGCCGGATGTGTCAGCGGCCCTGTGATGCTTCCGACTGCTGGCTGTGCCCGGACGACTGCGCGGTGCCCAGCGCCGGCATTCCGAAGAGCAGCGCACCGGTGAAACCGGCCGCGATGGTGAGCCCGATCAGCGTACGGCCCATGAGCTGCGGAACACTGGCGCGTGGTCGGGGTGGGGGAGTGACATTACTGCGGAAGCGGTCGGCCTCGGCGACGAATGTGAACGGGACGGCCTCTCGCCGGCGGAACATGGAGGGACTCCTCCTTGCGTCTTGTGCGGTCGTGGTGTGTAACGCCGCTGGTGTGTCGATTGCTACTTCCTAGGACGAACAACAGCGCCATTCGGTGCCCGAATTCCCCGGATTGGCCGAGGAACACCAGGAGCGGCCCGCGCTGTCCGTCACTGTCAGTGCCGCGCCGTAGAGTGGGCGCCGCCCGAGCGATGCGACTGGAAGGACCCCGCCGGTGAGCGACACCCCCGCCGAGACCAAACCGAGCTTCCGCAGCGATGTCACCGTGGAGCTGGTGAAGCACGCCGCAGGCGACTCCGACGTGCTGTGGGCCGCGCGCGTCTCCACCGCAGGTGAGCACTCCCTCGAAGAGCTGACGAAGGACCCCGAGCGTTCGAAGGGCCTCATCAACTTCCTGATGCGGGACCGCCACGGCAGCCCGTTCGAGCACAACTCGATGACCTTCTTCATCAGCGCGCCGATCTTCGTCTTCCGCGAGTTCATGCGCCATCGCGTCGGCTGGTCGTACAACGAGGAATCCGGCCGCTACCGCGAGCTTCAGCCGGTCTTCTACGTCCCGGGACAGGACCGCAAGCTCGTCCAGCAGGGCCGCCCCGGCAAGTACGAGTTCGTGGCCGGGACCGAGGTCCAGCAGGCCCTCACGGAGCGCACGCTGGAGAACTCGTACATCCAGGCGTACGAGGCGTACCAGGAGATGCTGGCGGCGGGAGTGGCCCGCGAGGTGGCCCGCGCGGTGCTGCCGGTCGGTCTCTTCTCCTCGATGTACGCCACGTGCAACGCGCGCTCGCTGATGCACTTCCTCGGACTGCGCACGCAGCACGAGCAGGCGAAGGTGCCGTCCTTCCCGCAGCGGGAGATCGAGATGGTCGGCGAGCGGATGGAGGAGCACTGGGCAACGCTCATGCCGCTCACTCACGCGGCTTTCAACATGAATGGCCGCGTGGCTCCGTAACGGAGGACAGCCCTAGGGCGGACTGGGCTCCAGAGGCCTTCCCCCGCCGCCGGAGAGCCGCCGGGAGCCCGCTCGCGACCCGTCCGGGGCACAGATGTACGGTCGGTGGAGAGAAGTGTCCGGATTGCGGCGTTTCGGAGAGTTCATCTACGCTGATCGAACGGACCCGGCACTGCCTGAACCCCCGAGCAGGCAGTGCCGGGCTCCTCTTGTCCCGTCCCCCAAGGGGACACGGCGAGCTGAGCAGCGAGTAGCGTGTTACCCATGGCTCCGATCTCCACTCCGCAGACCCCCTTCGGGCGGGTCCTCACCGCCATGGTCACGCCCTTCACGGCTGACGGCGCACTCGACCTCGACGGTGCCCAGCGGCTCGCCGTCCATCTGGTGGACGCAGGCAACGACGGCCTGGTCCTGAACGGCACCACCGGTGAGTCGCCGACCACCAGTGATGCGGAGAAAGACCAGCTCGTACGGGCCGTCCTGGAGGCCGTAGGAGACCGGGCCCACGTTGTCGCCGGCGTCGGCACCAACGACACCCGGCACAGCCTGGAGCTGGCCCGCGCGGCCGAACGCGCCGGAGCGCACGGCCTCCTGGCGGTGACCCCGTACTACAACAAGCCGCCGCAGGAAGGACTCCTGCGACACTTCACCGCCATCGCCGACGCCACCGGCCTGCCGGTCATGCTCTACGACATCCCCGGCCGCAGCGGTGTCCCCATCGACACCGAGACGATCGTCCGGCTGGCGCAGCACCCGCGGATCGTCGCCAACAAGGATGCCAAGGGCGACCTCGGCCGCGCGAGCTGGGCCATCGCCCAGACCGGCCTCGCCTGGTACTCCGGCGACGACATGCTCAACCTCCCGCTGCTCTCCGTCGGCGCGGTCGGATTCGTCTCCGTCGTCGGCCACGTGGTCACCCCGGAGCTGTGCGCCCTGCTCGACGCCCACCTCACCGGTGACGTCCAGAAGGCCACGGAGATCCACCAGAAGCTGCTGCCGGTCTTCACCGGCATGTTCCGTACGCAGGGTGTGATCACCACCAAGGCCGCCCTCACCCTGCAGGAGCTGCCGGCCGGACCGCTGCGCCTCCCGCTCGTCGAGCTGTCGGCCCATGAAACGGCCCAGCTCAAGATCGATCTGGCCGCCGGCGGGGTACAGCTCTAATCACAGACTTCACAACTGAATACGCGAAGACATCAGATCAAGATCACGACCAGTAATCGACGGTCGTGGTCATGACCGACACGTCGGTACACACAGACAACTGCAAGTGCACGAATGTCATGCGCGCCACGTGCCTCAGCGGTACGTGGCGCGTGTGGTGAGGAGAGTTCTTTTGAGTCATCCGCATCCTGAGCTCGGCGCCCCGCCGAAGCTGCCCAAGAACGGCCTGCGCGTCACCCCGCTCGGCGGTCTGGGCGAAATCGGCCGGAACATGACGGTCTTCGAGTACAACGGCCGTCTGCTCATCGTCGACTGCGGCGTCCTCTTCCCGGAGGAGGAGCAGCCCGGCATCGACCTGATCCTGCCGGACTTCACCACCATCAGGGACCGTCTCGACGACATCGACGGGGTCGTGCTCACGCACGGCCACGAGGATCACATCGGTGGCGTCCCGTACCTGCTCCGGCTGAAGCCCGACATCCCCCTGATCGGCTCCAAGCTGACCCTCGCACTGATCGAGGCGAAGCTCCAGGAGCACCGCATCCGCCCGTACACCCTTGAGGTCACGGAGGGGCACCGCGAGCGCATCGGCCCGTTCGACTGCGAATTCGTCGCGGTCAACCACTCCATCCCGGACGCCCTTGCGGTCGCCATCCGCACCCCCGCGGGCATGGTCGTCCACACGGGCGACTTCAAGATGGACCAGCTCCCGCTGGACCGCAGGCTCACCGACCTGCCCACCTTCGCCAAGCTCGGCGAGGAGGGCATCGACCTGCTGCTCTCGGACTCCACCAACGCGGAGGTGCCGGGCTTCGTCCCGCCGGAGCGGGACATCTCCAACGTCCTGCGCCAGGTCTTCGGGAGCGCCCAGAAGCGGATCATCGTGGCGAGCTTCGCCAGCCACGTCCACCGCATCCAGCAGATCCTCGACGCCGCGCACGAATACGGCCGGAGGGTCGCCTTCGTCGGCCGTTCGATGGTCCGCAACATGGGCATCGCCCGTGACCTGGGCTACCTGAGGGTGCCGCCGGGCCTGGTCGTCGACGTCAAGACCCTCGACGACCTCCCCGACAGTGAAGTGGTCCTGGTCTGTACGGGCTCCCAGGGCGAACCGATGGCCGCGCTCTCCCGGATGGCCAACCGCGACCACCAGATCCGGATCGTCCAGGGCGACACGGTGATCCTGGCGTCGTCCCTGATCCCGGGCAACGAGAACGCGGTCTACCGCGTGATCAACGGCCTGACCAGGTGGGGCGCGAACGTCATCCACAAGGGCAACGCCAAGGTCCATGTCTCGGGCCACGCCTCGGCCGGCGAACTGCTGTACTTCTACAACATCTGCAAGCCCAGGAACCTGATGCCGGTCCACGGCGAATGGCGCCATCTGAGGGCCAACGCCGAACTGGGCGCACTGACGGGGGTCCCCAAGGACCACATCGTCATCGCGGAGGACGGCGTCGTCGTGGACCTGGTCGACGGCAAGGCCAGGATCGTGGGCAAGGTCCAGGCCGGCTACGTCTATGTCGACGGCCTCTCTGTCGGCGACGTGACGGAGACATCCCTCAAGGACCGCCGCATCCTGGGCGACGAAGGCATCATCTCGGTCTTCGTGGTGGTCGACTCGACCACCGGCAAGGTCGTCGGCGGCCCGCACTTCCACGCGCGTGGCTCCGGCATCGAGGACGCCGCGTTCTCGGCCGTGCTGCCCAAGGTGGAAGAGGTCATCGCCAGGTCGGGTTCGGACGGTGTGGCGGAGCCGCACCAGATCCAGCAGCTCGTCCGCCGCACGGTCGGCAAGTGGGTCTCCGACACCTACCGCCGGCGCCCGATGATCCTCCCCGTGGTGGTCGAGGTCTGACGGTTCGACGCGGTACGTGGAGCGGGGGGGCGGGGTTTTGGTGGGGGGCCCCCCCCCCCCGAACGTTTATGGGCCACCCCAAAACGGCCACCCCGGGTTTGAATTTGGCCGGGGTTGAACCCCCGGGG